>JBAPXA010000104.1:0-3741 GCA_049283975.1 Pyrinomonadaceae bacterium
CCTTCGGCGTTGTCGGTGGCGTTCTTCATAGACACAATGCGCGCGCTCTGCTCGCTCGCTTTTGCATTCAGCAGGACCTGGTAGACATAAATACTGAGATAGTGCCCGAGCATATAGCCCAGGAACGCAGCCGGGCTCGGCTCAAACAGGCCCTCTTCATGTTCCGTCAATCCTTGTTCAGGCTCAGCTCCGGGAATTTTGATACCCCTGATTTCACCCACCGGAAGAAACTCAAGGGTGACAGCGTTCTGCGATAGCGTGTTGACGAAACGAGTAGCGATGATCCGAACTTCGTCAACTTCTTTTTTCAAGAACAGATCACGGGCAAACGCAGCGATTGCCCGGGCGTCGGGAAATCTTGGCGCGTCGCCGTAAACGAATTCGGCACTTAGTTGCCGCCGCGTGCCCGCTACAAACTGCGCTGCTTTGCGCCCGGCCGTAATGAAAAGCGTTGTCTTCGGATCAAATTGCGCAGCCAGTCGAAAGACGTTGCCATTCAGCGGGCCGCATAAGCCCTTGTCCGCGGCCACCAGGATTACGGCGCGTTTTCGGACGGGCCGGACTTCAAGCAGCGGGTGTTTGAACTCTCGCAATTGCGTCGTTGCTTCGCGCTGCAATCGATATATCAACTGGACAAACGGACGCCCGGCGAGCGCGGCCTCCTGAGCTTTACGCATCTTCGACGCCGCCACCATCTGCATCGCTTTGGTAATCTGCGATGTGCTGGAGATCGAACGGATGCGTCTGCGAATGTCGCGCGTGCTACTCATACTCAGAATCCTGTGATCGAAAGAAATCTCGGAGGGAGGAAATGTTTATAGAAGGACGGCAAACGAAAAAAGCGCGAACTCCGTAGGAACGAAATACATAACTTGGCTGACATGGTGCTGTCGCGCTCCTACGGAGCTGGGAGCGACTTGTGATCGCACTAGCCATAAACATTCTGCTCCTCCGGAGCTAAACGGGTCTTGTTGAGACTCTGCCGCGCAATGTCTCGGTTGCTATTCTTATTTCCAGGTTTGCTTAAATGAGTCTGCAGCCCCCTTCAGCTCAGCTACCAACTCATCACTTAGCTTCTTTTCCGCGGCGATTGTTTTCAGCAACTCCCCCTTGCGCAGAGTCAGGAACTCGGTCAGCTTTTGCTGGAATTCCTTGACTCGTTCCACGGACACATCGTCGAGATATCCGTTTTGAACCAACCAAAGCACCGCCACCTGCACTTCGACGGGAATCGGACTGTACTGTGGCTGCTTGAAGACTTCGACAATGCGCTTTCCACGATCAATTTGCGCCTGGGTTTTTGCGTCCAGTTCCGAGCCAAATTGCGCAAATGCCGCAAGTTCCCGAAATTGAGCGAGATCACCCTTGAGTTGTCCGGCGACTTGTTTCATGGCTTTGAGCTGCGCCGCTGAACCGACCCGGGAAACCGACAGGCCCACGGAAATGGCCGGGCGCACACCCTGGTAAAACAAATCCGTTTCCAGATAAATCTGCCCGTCGGTGATCGAGATGACGTTGGTGGGAATGTAAGCCGAAACGTCGCCGGCTTGCGTTTCGATAATCGGTAATGCAGTCAGCGATCCGTTGCCGTATTTCTCGCCGACCCGTGCCGCCCGTTCGAGCAATCGGCTATGAAGGTAAAAGACATCGCCCGGATAAGCTTCACGACCAGAGGGCCGTTTCAGAACAAGGCAAACCTGTCGATAAGCGACTGCATGCTTGGACAAGTCGTCAAAGATAATTAACGCGTCCATGCCGTTGTCCATAAACCACTCGCCCATGGCGGCTCCGGCAAAAGGCGCTAAATATTGATTCGTCGCCGAATCGGAGGCGGGAGAGGCGACGATGATCGTATAAGGTGTCGCTTCAGCTTCTTCCAGTACGGAAATCAGTCGCGCGATACTCGATTGCTTTTGTCCAATCGCGACGTAGATGCAATACAGAGGGCGAAAGTCTTTGTCCCCGGCGAGAACGGCTGCCCGGTTGAGCCGACTTTGGTTAATGATGGTGTCAATACCGATTGTTGTCTTGCCTGTCGAGCGGTCGCCTATGATCAATTCGCGCTGCCCACGGCCAATGGGGATCATCGCGTCAATCGCCATGATGCCGGTTTCCATTGGTTGTCTGACGGGACTCCGCCTGATGATGCCGGGCGCAAGTTTTTCAACCGGATAAGCCACCTCGCTCTGGATCGACCCTTTGCCGTCCAATGGCTCGCCGAGGGTATTCACCACGCGACCGAGTAGGCCCTTACCAACGGGTACTTGCAGAAGCTTGCCTGTCGCTCGGACCTCGTTACCCTCCTGGAGCTCGGTGTAGTCACCAAGAATCACCACTCCGACTTCGGTCTCATCGAGATTCAGAGCGAGGCCTATGATGCCGTGACCGAGGTCGATCATTTCATTGAGCATCGCATCGCTCAGACCTTCGATCCGAGCAACTCCGTCGCCGACCTCGCGGATGACGCCCACGTTTTGTTTGCCGGCAACCGACTTGGCTCCCACGATTTGAGCCTCAATTTCCATCAATAGGTCAACCATCGGCCTCACCTCATCTTAACGTCCTTGTCGGAAGCACGACCGTCGCGATCGACCCTCAACGTAGTGCGGGCGAAGTAAGCCGTTACTCACGTGGAGTTTCCAACAAGTTATCGCGGGAACCTCAAAAGCGTTTTTCCAGTGCAGCCAGACTTGCCTTCACACTTCCGTCGTAAACATCACTGCCCGCTCTTATGCGCATGCCGCCAATCAGCGCCGGATTTGCTGCGAACGAGATGCTCAGCCCGGGACCACACATTCGAGTCAAACTGGCCTCAACGTTGGTGCGCACGTCCTGCGGCAATTGCGTTGCACTTTCAACTTCGGCACTGCGCCGCAAGCGTTCGAGTCTTACTAGCCGCTCAAATTTATTCGCCAGGGCCAGGTAGCCGCGGCGTTTGGATCCAAGCACGAGCTGAATTACCTGACGAACGCGAACCTCATCCAGGGATCCATCAACAACACATAACCGGAATAGATGCCTGGCTTCACGTTCAACTTGTTTCACCGTCTTCATCTTCATTGTCCTTGACCCCATCTATCGCGTTAATTCTCTGGCCGTCTCTTCGGCCAGGCGTCGCTGATCGTCGGGTGTCAGAATTTTTCCAGTAATGGCTGCCGTGGTTTGGACCACTAGCCGGCCCACCTCACGCCTGAGATTCGCAAGCATGCGTGTGTGGTCCTGCGCGGAGGCTTCACGGGCCTTGGTCATAATATGTTCGGCCGCCGCACTCGCCTTTGCCGTTTCTTGCGCTCGTAGACTGGCGGCCGCCTCGCGGGCTTCTTCGATGAGTTGGTTTGCCTCGGCATTCGCCTGCGCCAACACCACCTGGCGCTGCTGCTCAGTCTGTGCTAACTGGGCTTTTATTTTCTCGCTGTTGGCCAGGCCCTGAGCAATGAGTTGGCGCCGTTCCGTCAGCATGCGGAGGACGGGCTTGTAGGCAAACAGATAAAGCAACGTACAAACAATCGAGAAGCTTATTACCTGGGCGATTAGATGGCTCCAGTCAACGCCGAAGGTTGTGGCAATCTGTTCGATCTGCCCGCCGCTCTCCCCTTCCAGGAACAAGAAAAAAGCATTCATAATCGTCCTTCTAAGCAGCTCGATCGTTCAAAAGTGGACCGCCAGTTTTGTTCCTACTTCACCAGGAACAACGTGTAGAAAACGATCGCCTCGGCAAAAGCAATTGCCAGGATCGACTGC
>JBAPXA010000105.1:0-3867 GCA_049283975.1 Pyrinomonadaceae bacterium
GTGCTTCACCAAACGGCGGCACGATATACCAACCTTTAAGATCGATGACGGAGTCGACGTGAGCAGGTTTCTTTGCCGAGAATCTGCCGTCCACAGAGTAAAGAGTTTTGCCTGAGCCTGTGTGGTCCCGAAAAGCCTGGCCATCAAACCAGCGACCGCCTGTTAAAGCGACGGTGTTTGCGGCGGCAGCAGCATTATTGCTCTTGTTAAGGCCGAGAACTTTGGAAGGGAGCAAGAGGCTGGCGACTGCGGCCGTTGAATGCAGCAGAAAGGTGCGACGATCACTGCCCATGGGTTTCCTCTAGGCGTAATGCAGATGTTTAGGAAAGGCCTACTGGAGGATACCCGCCGGAGAGCGATTTATGGCAAACCGTTTGGGCGGGAATACGAGAAAGCGGTGCAAGCCAACCGTCCTTGCCATGGGCGGCTTTGCACAAAAAATGGGCAGGTACCTCGGCACCGTCCCGGGAGGGACGAAATGTTTATAGCACCAAGCCGAACTCAAGAAGCATCCAGCTCCGTTAGGAGCGAGATGTTGATATTGCGCCCCTAATGGGGCTCCATCTTTATCCAATCTGATTCTATAAACATTCTGCGCCTACGGCGCTGACTTTTTAACCACGAAGACGATCCACGAAACCACACGAGCCACCACGAATAGTTTTCTGATTCTCGAGTGTCTGCTCAACTCCTAAAATACTCAGGCGCCGCCAGCTAGTCTCAAATTACTGCGACCAGGGGGCGGGCTTACGTACCCAGCGGTGTTGCGTCAATTCTTCCTGTAGTTCATCCGGCAATGGGCCGAGCTCACTCGCCTCTGTGTTTGTCTCGACGTGGCGTCGTTTACGCATGCCGGGAATGATGGTGCTGACGTCGGGATTACCCAGGATAAAACGCAAGGCGAGTTGAGGGAGAGTAATGTTACTTGAATGCTCCTGATTCCAACGTGTCAACAATTTCTTCAACTCGTCAGCGCGCTCGACGCTGGGAATCAGGTTCTCAGGGACGAAGTAGCTGTTGCGCCAATCGCCCTCTGGCCAGCTGCTCTCTTTAGTCAGCGTCCCAGTAAGCGTACCTTCGTCAAATGGAACCCTCGCGATAATTGCGACATTCATTTCCCGGCAAGCTGGAAACAGCTCGTCCTCCGGATTCTGATCGAAGATGTTGTAGATGACCTGTACCGCATCGATTTGTCCCGTGCGCACCGCTCTAACTCCATTCCATGGTTCCCAGCGATTCAGGCTGATGCCGATCGCCTTCACGAGGCCCTGGCTGCGCAGATCGTCGAGTTTGTAGAACCAGCGGTCATCTCGAAGCCAAACATCCTCCCACGTATGAAACTGCATCAGGTCAAAGCTCTGGAGGCGGGTGTTTTCCAAACTGCGATGCGCAAACTCTTCGACATGATCCGGAGGATACGATTCCATCAAGGTGGACTCAGGCTTCGCCGGCCACTGTTTGTTTAGCGGCGGAATTTTGGTCGCTGTGTAGAGTCGTTTGTCGGGATTTGCACGCACCAGTTGGCCCAGCAACTTTTCACTGCGTCCTTCGCCGTAAACATAAGCTGTATCGAAGAAATTACAGCCGCGTTCAACGGCTACTTGCAGCGACTGCAAAGATTCCTGATCGTCAGAGTTTGACCAGCCACCCATGCCCCACATGCCGTAGCCGATCTCGCCGATCTGCCAGCCCGTTCCGCCGAATTGTCTGAGTTTCATTAGCTGATAACCGCCAAGCCGCCAAGATGCGCCAAGTGCGCCAAGCATTCAGTGAGGCCAACCGCTTTAAGTCCGGCCCGGACAAAGCGGCGTCAATAATTCTATTTCGAAAGAGTTTTCGCGAAGTAACCAGGACGATGACGCAGGGTTACCTGGTCCTTCTTTAACTCAGGGTTGACCACGTCAATGCGCATCTGGCGGTAACCACCGTCTCTTTTCTTGTTGGTTGAGGAATACGCAATTAGATACTGAGTGCGCAATTCGCGCTCGATGTCGCGGAACACCTGTCTTAAGTCTGCTTCCTTCTTAGGAAAGAAGGCGCGCCCGCCAGTGCGCTCAGCTACTCGCCGCAGCGAGCCACGATCAATTCCTTCGTACTTGCTGTCCCCTATTCCAATTGCGTAGATAACAGTCTCCGCCGACAGGGCCCGCTCAATTGCCGCATCAATTTCCAAAACGCTTGAGGTGTCCTGGCCGTCGGTAAGCAAAATGATGGCGCGGCGCCGCGACTGACTTTGGACGCTGGGGGTCAACACCTCTGAAGCCGTCAGCGCGATCGCATCCCAGATCGCAGTACTACCTTCCCGCGGAGCCCGTTTCGTGCCCGGTCCAGTGACGATGCCACTGATAGCGCGGCCTGAACCCAGATACGCCGGCATTGCAACTTCTACGCGTTCAAGGGCGCGGTAGATTCCCAGCATGTCACGGGTCAATGGTTGTTCGAGGAATGCCGAGCCGGTGAACGGAATTACCGCCGCCTGATCCTTGCGCGACTGGATCACGGTTTCGATGAACGAACGCGCCGCGGCTTTTTCCGCCGGCAGGGTCCGTTCTTCCGACTCGCTGACATCGATCAAAAGAGCTAGCGCAAGCGGCCGATCGGTTTCCCGCTGAAACGTGAACAAGTGCTGTGGCACATCATCTTCAAACACACGAATGTCTTCCTCACGTAGAGTCGTGATGAAGCGCTTTTGTTTGTCCATGGCTGTGAAGGGAAGGTTCGTGACGTCAGTCTCGACGCGAATCACTTCATCCGGGTCGTCCGGCGCCTGGGCAAGTACCACCCGCGGACAAATCGTGAAGATGGTCAATAGCAACAAGAATGACGACAGACGCAGCATGGGATATCGCGGGCAGGAGCTTCGCGGCTTAAATCTATTTCACACTCTTGGCGTTTGCCGGTTTGGCGAAGAGAGTATCTGGTAGGGAGCGATTGTATTCGATGGACTCGTAATTAATCCGGCTTGTTTGTTTGCCGTTCAGGTAATGGTCAATTACGAAGGGCGCGGTAATTCCTACGTTAGTGATCGGCTTGGCAAGCCAGTCTTCTTCAGTGACCTCTTCGGTCTCATCGGAATCGGCTTTGGTGCGAGTTCTTTTGTAAATGACTTTGGCAGGGAGTGCGTCTTTAGCGCCGAACTCAAACTCAACCCAGAAACCATCGGGGTAAGTAAGACGGACGGTTTCGTTTCTTTTTGCCAGTCCCGCTTCGCGCCGTCCCACATAAGCAAGCGTAGCATTTTCTTTTCGCCACCAACCGCGTAGCAGGTTTTCTACGCTGGTGCGCATCGCCCGTTTGAAGTCGTCGATCTGCGCCGGCTTTAGATCGTTCACGCTTTTAGTGGCGCCGTCGTACAGCCACCCGGTCTCGCCGGTGTTGGTGTTGATGACGCGGATCCCCTGCGTTGTAAACTCCGTCCGCTCCTTATCGGGAAAAACGATATAGTCGAGGAACCTCGTAGGTACGAGTGAAGCACCATCCTGGAAGGTTGTGTAAAAACCGCGACCAACCACAGTTCGGACATTCAGGTAAGCATCACCACCAACTGCCGCGATGGCGCCGTTGATGATCGTTTCTGTCTTGGCATCGCTGGAATTCTGGCCGGCAGGCGTGTTCGCATTCGCTGAGGTCTGCGCCACTGTGGCGGCACTGAATAAGAGCGTGAAGGCAGCACTCAAAGCTCCGAGGCGGACAATTGACAAGTTTTCCATGACACTAATGAGACTTTAACGCACTTCGCAAAAAAGGGCTTCAATGAAAAATCACTGAAACCCTTTTTGACCTTTGGGAATAAACTAGTTTAGCTCAGGCTTATTGGGCACCGCCGGCTTTACGACAGGTTCGTCATTTTCCACGTCTACCAGGAAG
>JBAPXA010000106.1:0-8041 GCA_049283975.1 Pyrinomonadaceae bacterium
ACGCTCGTAACATCCACGGCGTTGCGGTCTCGCCCGATGACCGCTATCTGGTCTTCTCTTCAGACCGCTCCGGCACATACAACCTCTGGCGCGTTGAACTCGACGGTGGCGAACCTGTCCGCCTAACAAGCGGCGAAGGCGACGTATCGCCGCGCTTTTCACCTGACGGCAGTTGGATCGTTTTCCAAAGGGGCTTCCCGGCTGGAGCAAAGATTTGGCGCGTGCCAATCAACGGCGGCGACGCAATTCGTCTTACCGAAACCCGCGGACAGAAACCCGACGTGTCGCCAGACGGTAAACTCATCGCATATCACTCCCTGGATTCCGACTTGGCAACTTCACCATGGATTTTCGGCGCCATGTCGTTTGATGGTGGTCCGATGATCAAGAGGTTTAGTTTTCCGGTGACGGTGGGAGAGCGACTAGTGCGCTGGGTGCCGGGCGGATGGGGACTTGCCTATCTAGACAGCCCCGGTGGCATTTCCAACATCTGGGTTCAGCCACTTGTGGGCGGTGTTCCGCAGCAACTGTCCAACTTCAAAACCGAGCGCATCGATTCCTTCGACTGGTCGCCCGACGGTCGGCAGCTGGCCATAGTTCGGGCCACCGAAACCAGCGATGTAGTCCTTATAGAAGCAAAGTGGGATTGAAATACCTACTCGCTTGCAACGGGTAGCGATAGGTTTGACGCCAAGAGTAACTGCCAGATTTACGACGCGTAGCGTCGCGGAGATTTAGCCCGGCCTTTTAAGGCCGGGACCAGCGTCGAGTCCTGAGGGCGTCGCGTCAGCGACGCGGGAGCTGTGGGTTGACGATTCCATTCGTCGCTACGCGACGCCGTACTTAATACTCGCCATCGCACCCGGCCTTGAAAGCGGGCTAAAATCGTTCGACGCGATGCGGCGATTCCTTCTATTGGACTCTTGAAACGAAGCCCAAGCCATCGCCACTTCAAGTCTAGTTGTAAATCCCATTTGCAAAGCCATCGCGAGATAAAGAAAATGGCATTTGCGATCGCCTATCGGCATAGGATGCCCAGACACGTCAGCCAGCACCATCGTGAGGTGTTTCAACCCCCTGGAGGTTTCGAATGTCTCGAACCAACATCTTCGTAGCTCTTATAGGAACATTGGTGCTCTCAACGAACCTTTTGGCGCAGCAACCGAGCCCTACACCGCCGGCGTCGACAGTGAAAACCGTGGAAGTAAGCGCTCCGGTTAAAGAAGCCGAAGTGGGACAACAAGTGAAGATCTCCGTCGTAGCAAAAGATGCGGCGGGCAATGTCGTAAACGAACAGCCTTCTACGTATTTCGCCGGACCTTTCGACGCTGCGGCAGCCGATGAAAATGGCAACATCAAACTCGTCGGGCCAGGTAAGGTAATTGCTGGAGCTCTCGTGGGCGGCAAACCAGGCTTCACGACCATCATCGTCAACCCACCGGCAATCAAGACTGTCGAAATTAAATCCATCAAGACCCCGCTCGTTGCCGGGAGCACGGTGCAGCTTGAGGCGATTACACGCATTGCCTCTGGCGATCCACGTACGGGCGTTCCCATTCAATGGGTCTCAAGTAATTCCAGCATTGCGACAGTAGATCCGCGAGGCGTGATAACCGGAGTGAGTCCGGGAACCGCAACCATAACGGCAACATCAGGGGTGGCCAGCGGCACGACGCAGATCGCAGTTGTGAAGAGCGAGCTGCGTAGCTTAACGGTGGCGGCAGACACCGCGACGGCGCGCACCGGCGATATCGTTCACTTAACTGCGAAAGGAGATCCGGCCGGTGCTTTTACTCCCCGGTGGTCCGTGAGTGGCAGCGGGGCGACGGTGGATCAGGACGGCGGATTCGTCGCTGAGCAGACCGGCACCTACATTGTGACGGCATCGAGCGGCAACCTGTCCGCCAACTCGTCGATCGTGGTTACGCCGCGGAATCTCGAACGCGAGCTCAAAATAGTTGGCCGCGTACCGATGAAAGAAGTCCAGGGCGCCGAAGAATGGATCATCGGCAAGTATGCCTACTACTCAACAATCTCGGATCGCTTTATGGTTTATGACATCTCCGATCCGGCAAATCCCCAGCTCACCGACACGATCAAGGTCGATGCCCGTATCGTGAACGACATCAGCTCGACTGCCGACGGCAAGATTCTGGTCATCTCGCGAGAAGGATCTTCCAACCGAAAGAATGGGATTTCTTTCTACGACACTTCTGACCCGGCGCATCCAAAACTGATTTCCGAGTACACGGAAACTGTCACCGGCGGTGTTCATAGTGCTTTCGTCGACGGTCATTATGTTTACCTCACCGACGACGCAACCGGGTCAATGCGGGTGATCGACTTTGCCGACGTGCGGAATCCGAAAGAGGTAGCGCGCTGGCAAACCGAGAATCCGATGGCCGGAATGATTCGCACGAAGGAAGGCGAACAGGTGGCGGGACGCTACCTGCATGACCTGCAAGTGAAAGACGGTTTGGCATATCTCGCCTATTGGCACGATGGTTTGGTTATTCTTGATGTCGGTGCGGGTTTGAAGGGTGGTAGTCCTGAGCGGCCGCAACTCGTTAGTCAGTTTCGTTTCAATCATCACGAGCTGTATGGCAACGGTTGGCTCGCAGGAACCCACTCGGTATTTCGTTACAAGAACTATGTGTTTGTTGGCGATGAAGTCTTCCCGTCATTTTTCGATATTAAATCCAGCAAGAAGCTTTCGATTCGCGGAATCGTTCATGTGATCGACGTCGCCGACATCAATCATCCGCAGAAGGTTGCCGAGTACCCAGTTCCCGAAGGTGGCGCGCATAACATGTGGGTCGAAGACGACATGATGTACATGGGCTACTACAGTGGTGGTGGTCGCGTCGTTGATGTTTCCGGTGAACTCCGTGGTGATCTCTATCGGCAAGGTCGCGAGGTGGCGCGAATTTGGACGGGCGATCCCGAGGGCTTTCGCGCGAACCTGCCGCTTGCATGGGGGGCGCAACCGCACAACGGTTTGATCTACTTCAACGATATCAACTCGGGACTATGGATCATGAAGCTGGGCGAGAAGATCGAAAAAGGCTCGACGACTTCACCGGGACAGTGACCTGGGTTGAGGAGCGCAGAAGCCGGGAGCTCAAAAACATTTTCCATATATCATTTTTCATTTCTCATTTTTCATTTGGCTCTCACTTTCAAAGGTGATCGGGGGGCCCCTGCCTAGCTAATCGGCAATCGCCAATACATATTGATGATGATTTATTCGTGTTGATTGGTGTGAGTTAGTGGTTAGCTCTTTGAGGAGTGGAAACGAACCACGAAATGACACGAACTTCCACGAACCAATACCACCGCTCTCTAAGGAATCAAACAAGTCGTTCAAACCAAATGAAAAATGAGAAATGAAAAATGATATATGGAAAATGTTTTTGAGCTGGTCACTTCCGCGCCGCCTCCGTCTTGTAGAAATCTATCCCCGCCGCTTCCTGACCGACATCGATCGTAGCTACAGTTTTCAAAGCCTTGAGATCGATTACTTCGACAGTTCCCGGCTCTGAACCGACTCCTTCTACAGTAACGAAGGCATAGAGATCATCTGGGGAGACGACTACCCCATGCAGCACCTTCCGTTTCGTAGGCACGCGTGCGAGTTCCCTGCCGCTCTTTAGATCATAGATTGATACCGACTGATCTCGTTTGTTAGTAGCAAGCAAGCGCAGACCATCGTAGGTGATTGCCAGGTTATACACTCCTGCGCGCGCAGGAATGCGCCGCACTAACTGCCAGGTGTTCGCATTGATCTCAACAATCTCGCTCGATTTGTTGCAGGCCACATAGACTGTAGCGCCATCTCTTGACGGTTGCGCCCACGTTGGCGAGCACGAGTTGTCATCGGCTTTGGGTGGTTCCATGCCATGACCACCCGTATCTTTCATGTCATGAGTTGCGGGCATGGCATGTTGTGAATGAGCACTCGGTTTCGGCGGACCATTCAGGCCCATCTCTTTCCCTTTCGTCAGCATGAAGTGCCTTGTTGCCTTCAGTGCCCGTGTGTCGATCTCCACCAGCAGGTCGTCCATCATGCAGGCCGAATACTGCTTCGTGCCTTGCGGGTTCAAACGCGACCCATGCGGCATGGTGCAAGTGGTTATTCGTGCGACCTCAGTCATTGTTGCCGTCGAGACGACCGAGACGGAAGAAGGCACCATGTCGCCATGTAAATTGAAGTTCACAACAAAAAGAAAGTCGCCGCCAGGAGTTACGTCCATGGTCGCCGGGAAATAGCCGAGCGTGGCCTTGCCAACCACGGTGTCGTCTTTCGTCGAATACTTCCAGACCAGTCCAAAGGGACGACCATGAGCGATAGAAACGTAATAGAACTGCCGATCTGGGGAGACGGCGATGCCATGCGGGCCATCAATGTCTACCGGCATATCGCCTGTGTCTAACTGGTGATCTACCCGTGCGCCGTTTGGCCCGAAACGAACCAGAGCGATCTTATCCGCAGCTTCGGAGACCACGTAAAGCAAGTAGTCTTTATCAGGTTTTGTTTGGCCCCCAGACAATGAGGGCAACAGCGCAATCAAAACGAAAGCGAGGATCTTTAGCGTAAGCCTTGCGACAACAACTGTCTTGGACAAATCGTCATCAAGAATTTTAGGGTGATTCAACATGTGCATGAAAAGAGACGGCCGTGCCACTGTGATTATGCTCCATCTCTGTCCCACTTCACATCCGTCGAGCCTTGCTTAGTTCGAGGCTTACCACGTTTGACTTCGCGCAACACCTCAACAAGTGCTAGCTGACTGGACACAAATTGTTCTAGAATGCAGTCATCCAATAAGGGGTTTCCAAGTCCCAGGTAAAGTCCTTCGCTGTAGCACCCAGATTCCGTTTCGCATGCAACCAAATCTTCCCCCGTCCCGGGTTTTGTTCGCGATCAGATCAACAGTCGACCCCACCCGGATTGCAGTGGTGAGGTACGAGCTGACGTGGGGATACCACCCGACGCGATTTCGCACTGAACGAACCCACGATGAGTGATTTCCCGCCACCCAGCTCAAGCTTGTCGCATCACCGCTTCGTCTCTGAGTTCGGTGCTGACCCTTCCTTGGGTAGGAGTCTATGAAGTGGTTGAAATTCTGGGAACACTGCCTAAGCGAAACAGTTGAGCGTAGCTAAGTGGCACGTTAGAAAAGAGAAAAGTGGACACGCATGGCGTCATAGAATCGTTGTTCGGCGTAAGGCGCGCGCTAATTGGCGTCGTGCACCTACAGGCGCTGCCGGGAACGCCGGTTAACAAGCTCGCGATCTCCGAGATCACCTCGATCGCAGTCGAGGAAGCGCGGATGTATCGTGATGCAGGCTTCCACGGCATTCTGATCGAGAACACTCACGACCGTCCTTACCTGAAGGCCGCTGTCGGACCGGAAATCGTCGCGACGATGTCGGTCATCGGCGCAGAAGTACACCGCGCTGTTCCCTTGCCACTTGGTATTCAAGTGCTTGCCGGCGCTAATTCGAGCGCACTTGCGGTTGCCCTGGCCTGCGACGCTAGTTTTGTACGGGTGGAAGGGTTTGTGTTTGCGCACGTCGCGGACGAAGGGCTGATCGAATCGAGCGCCGGACCATTGTTACGATATCGACGCACCATCGGCGCAGATCACATTCGCGTCTTTGCTGACGTGAAGAAGAAGCACTCGGCACATGCGATCACAGCTGACGTCGATATTGCAGAAACTGCAAAAGCCGCTGAATTCTTTTCCGTTGACGGTGTAATAGTCAGCGGTACTGCTACCGGCCACCCAGCCGATCCGGATGAAGTGGCAGCCGTTGCTAATGCGGTCGCGGTTCCGACGCTCGTAGGTTCGGGAATCACGCCAGAAAATCTTGGTGCCTTTCCCAACGCAGACGCTTTTATCGTTGGATCGTCAATAAAGCGAGCGGGGCTCTGGTCGAATCCAATTGATATGGAGCGCGCTCGCGAACTGGTGCGAAAGTTTCAACTCTAACGAAGTGAACCGCGTTCAACATCGGCGAAAACGAATGCCTAAGGTGAAACTGATGGATCGGAACGGTGAATACCGAAAGCGACTTGAGGGCAAAGTGGCAATCATCACGGGTGCAAGCGGAGGAATCGGCGAAGCGACTGCGAAAGTGCTATTAGCAAAAAATGAAATGCTGCCCGGCAAAAAACATCAGTGAATAAGGAACTACCACCCAACACCACTTTATCGCATTACCGCATCGTCTCAAGACTTGGGGCTGGTGGGATGGGTGAGGTGTATTTAGCCCAGGACACCAAGCTCGATCGAAAAGTCGCGTTGAAGATTTTGCCGACTGATCTTGCTGCGAACCAGGATCGCATGCGCCGTTTCGTCCAGGAAGCGAAAGCAGCGGCCGCTCTCAATCATCCGAACATCGCGCACATCTACGAGATTGGCGAAGCCGACGACACAAACTTCATTGCCATGGAGTTTGTCGACGGCAAGACCCTGCGGGAAAAGATTCACGGCGAAAAAAGTGAGTTGAAGCTCTTATTCAGACATTTGCTCCAAGTCGCTGAAGGATTAAGCAAAGCACACGCGTCGGGCATCGTGCATCGTGATCTGAAGCCCGACAACATCATGATCACCCATGATGGGCATGCGAAGATTCTCGATTTCGGTCTGGCCAAACTGCTCGAGGCCCGGCCGGAGAGCGCCGCTGAAAGCGGCGAAGCGGCGACCGCGATGATGCCGGTGCAGCATTCGACACCCGGGGTGGTTATGGGGACGGTTGGCTACATGTCTCCTGAGCAGGCGCAAGCGAAACCTGTCGACCAGCGTTCAGACATCTTCTCTTTCGGCTGCCTCTTGTACGAAACAGTCACTGCTCGCAAGCCGTTCGCAGGTAACTCTGTAATTGATACGCTGCACAAAGTCATTTATGAGCCGGCGCCGGCCATCACTGACTTTAATCCTTCGGCGTCGCCGGAATTGCAGCGCGTCATCCGCAAGTGCCTGGCGAAGGAACCGGAGAAGCGCTACCAGACGATTCGCGACGCCGCCAACGATCTCGAAGAGCTGCTCGAAGAGACGAGGGGCGCGAGTGATATAGAGCGCTCGGTGACGCCTTCGACAAGCGCGCTCACAAACAGCGCATCAGGCAGCACAAACAATGACCGGCGTGCCGAGAGCACTGCGTCAGCTACTCAATCGCCGTTATCGAGCGCCGAGTACATTGTCTCCAAATTCAAGCGGCATAGGCTCGTGCTGTTGATTTCGCTTTTCCTGCTGATTGGTGCCGCAGTCGCTATCGGCGCTTATCTGCGCGCCGAGCATGGCGAGACGGCCATCGACTCGATTGCAGTGCTGCCCTTTCAAAATAAGAGTTCAGACACAGATACGGAATATCTTTCTGACGGTCTGGCGGAATCGCTGATTTATCGTCTTTCGCAACTGCCAAATCTGAAAGTCAGCCCCACAAGTTCGGTCTTTAGGTATAAAGGAAAGGATACTGACATTGCGCAGATCGCCAAAGACCTCGAGGTTGACGCGGTCATGTCCGGCCGTGTTTCTCAACGCGGCGATAACCTGACGATCAGCGTCGAACTAGTTGACGCGAGGACAAAGAAAATAATTTGGGCCGAACAGTATGACCGCAGAATGTCCGATCTGCTGGCAACTCAGCGTGAGATCGCAACGACAATCACGCAAAAGCTTGAACTAAAACTGTCAGGCAACGACGCGAAAGGCATTACCAAACGCTACACGGACAACAACGAGGCATATCAACTTTACCTTAGAGGTCGATATAGTTTTGCCAAGCGGACCAGGGACGACATGCTGCGTGCGATCGAGTATTTCCAGCAGGCGATCAAACTCGACCCTAAGTTCGCGTTGGCATATGCAAGGATCTCCGAAACATATGGGAGCATGCCGGCCTATCCTTACCTCTCACCGAAGGAAGCTTTTCCCCAAGCCAAGGCCGCGGCGCAGCGGGCTCTCGAGATCGATCCCACCCTGGCTGAGGCCCACACCTTCCTGGCTTACTCTCTGGTGATATACGACTGGAA
>JBAPXA010000107.1:0-2182 GCA_049283975.1 Pyrinomonadaceae bacterium
GTATGAAGCAGAAAACTTACGGTCTATTTAATTACCCGAGCAAGTTTTTTGAGGTCGTCGATAAAGCGACGCATTTCCAAATGGCGAGTCTCATCGTCAGGGGCACGCAGAATTGAGGAAGGATGAACGGTAGCCATGACATATGGAGCGAGATCCGATTTCAGGAACTCGCCACGTTGCTTGGTTACACGGAACTTAGGACCAAGCAACGACTGAGCGGCAGTCGCTCCCAGGGCGACAATCACGTCGGGTTTGATAAGAGCAATTTCAGCCTGAAGCCAGGGACGACAAGCGGCAATTTCGACGGCATGGGGTTTCTTGTGAATACGACGCTTGCCGCGAGGTTCCCATTTGAAATGTTTCACCACATTGGTGACGTAAGTTTGCGAACGATCGATTCCGGCAGCCGCCAAAGCGCTATCGAAGAGTTTTCCGGCTGCACCAACGAATGGTTTACCTGTGAGGTCTTCTTCGTTCCCCGGCTGTTCACCGATGAACATAACTTTTGCTCGTCGCCGGCCTTCGCCAAAAACTGTTTGCGTTCCGCGCTTCCAAAGATCGCAAGCCCGGCAATCGGCAGCGGCTTCGCGAAGGGAGGGCAGGGAAGGACGATCTGGGATTAGATCGCTCGCTGATTTGTTTACAGGTTTGCCGCGGGGCATTCGTCGACTTCTCCACCCGTGTTCGAAATGTTTGTGGGGTTATAAAACATGCGCGTTGCATTGTCCAAGGCGACATTTGAAGCAGAAATAACTGGCCGGTTCGGGGCGGCTTTTAACGCCCAAAAGCCGCCGACCGAGATAATGGCGACAGGCATCCCGACCGTTGATGCGGCTATTGGAGGACTACCGCGCGGCGCTATCACTGAGATCTTTGGAGCCCCGTCTTCAGGGCGTACCAGCTTCATGCTTTCCGCTCTCGCGCACGCGACAGCTCACAAAGAAGTGTGCGCACTCATAGACACGAGCGACGTTTTCGATCCCCTTACGGCTGCTGATGTGCAGTTGGATTTGGATCAACTGTTGTGGATCCGTTGTGCCGCGAATGTCGAACACGCATTCAAAGCTACTGATCTACTTTTACAGGGCGGAGGTTTCGGCCTGGTATTGCTGGATCTGGGAGACGTCGCCGGCAAAGATGTGCGACGCATCATCTCTTCGTGGTGGTATCGCTTTAGGCGTACGGTTGAGAAAACACCGACTGTCCTGGTCGTGATTGCAGCCGATTCGTGCGTGCGTTCATGTGCCTCGCTGGCGTTGGAATTAAGCAGGGAGTCTGATGTCTGGTCGTCGGCAGTAGGGAGCGCCCACTCCACGCCCGCGCTTGGTTTACCCACTCACGCAAGCTTGCTCGCGGGGGTCAAAGTTCAACTCGACCGCCTCCGTCCGCTCCATTTAGGAAATAGATCCGCCTACTTTAACGCCCAAACTCGGGCTTAAAATTCACCCTTGACAGTCTTCGCAGATTTTCGCTAATCTTCGCCGACGATAATTCGCTCTTCAGAGTAGTCTTAAATTCCAAAAGGTGGCTATGTTTAGCTGCATTTACTGCCCAGATCTCTCTGCTACCGTCTCGTTAGCCGATTTTGGCTACTCCTTTTCGCCATTGGTTGAGGAGACGGCGCCTGACTGTGTTGTGCTCGATGTTGCCGGCTGCGAACTCCGTTTTGGCTCAGCCTACGAGCTGGCGAATGAGATTTTCACCTACGCCACGCGCTCGAAAGCTGAAGGTGGACTGGGTCAAAAGATTAATGTCTCACTCGCGGGAAATCCCGATTCAGCGATCCTCGCGGCGCGGTTTCTGAAAGGAATAACTTTTATTGCGCCGGGAGAGGAACTTACCGCACTCGGCGATTTGCCGATCGACCGACTGTTAAGTCCAAAGTCCAAAGTCCAAAGTCCAAGGTCTGGAAAGCCTCACTCAATCTTGAAACCTCCTAATTCAAGATTAAATAAAGAGACCTTGGACTTTGAACCTTGGACTCTGGACGAGAAGCAAGCACAAGAAATATTAGAGACCCTTAAGCTGTGGGGCGTGCGAACGTTTCATGATTTCGTGAGACTGCCAACAACGGGAGTGGCCGAACGTTTGGGACAAGAAGGCGTCACCCTGCAACGGCTTGCTGCCGGCAAAACAGAACGTCACTTACAACTAAAACAACCCGCGCCGGTCTTCAGCAACC
>JBAPXA010000108.1:0-2132 GCA_049283975.1 Pyrinomonadaceae bacterium
ATCGTGCACAACAAGATTATTAGAATTGCCGACAATTTGACTCAGGACGAGCTTGAAAAGACAGCGCGTTACCTGAACACGGAATTCAGCGGCAAGAGCCTGCTGGAGATTCGGGCTGAGATCCTGGAATTAATGAAAGAGGAAAAGGCCCTTTACGATCGACTGTTGCGCAATGCCGTGCTGCTTTGCGATCAAAGTCTCGAGGGCGATGCCAGTGTCGGCGATGTTTACGTCGATGGCGCTTCAAACATGTTAACCAAGCCGGATTTTGTCGACGTGGAACGCATGCGAGATTTGTTCAAAACCTTTGAGGAGAAATCGCGTCTGGTTAAGATTCTCAACGAATGCCTGGCGCGCGAGCAGTCCTTCCATGGTGATGTCAACGTTGTAATTGGCAGAGAGCACCCCACGAGCTCGATGCGAAACTGCGCCCTGATCACCGCTCCGTATCGCTTTGGCTTCAATGAAAGTGTGGGCACGCTCGGCGTTGTTGGCCCCATGAGAATTGAATATTCACGCATCATGGCTATGGTAAACTACATGGCGCGGCTTATTGAGCGCCGCCTAAGTGAAGAGAACTCACTTTATTGAGTCTGCCCAAGGACTCGTCTACGCAACCGGTGTTCTTGATTAATGCCCGATAAGAAAGCCAGCTCGAATCGCATTCCCATCAGGTACCCGGATTCCGAAGAGGAGAGCGAAATTTCAAGTAGATCCAATCCCGAGGACTTCTCCGGAGCACAGGACGAACAGGATGATCCGCTGGACGAAGGCGGCTCAGCTCTGCCTGCTTCCGACGCGCTTGCCGCTGATTCGTTCCCCTTTGAGGACGACTCGGGCTTGTTTCCTAACGTTCAGAGAGGCAGTGGCGAGTTGGGCGGCCCTTTGGTTGCCGAGCTGGTTGCGACCCGTGCTGAGCTGAAGAGAGTCGAAGGCGAGGTGGCCGACTTAAAGGATCGGCTAGCGCGCCGGCAAGCGGATTTCGAGAACTACCGCAAGAGAGTCGAGCGCGAACGCAGCGAAACTTACGAACGCGTGGTGGCTGAAATTGCCGCTAAGTTGTTGCCCGTACTCGACAACCTCAAACGCGCGTTAGATACGGAAGCATCGATGGAAGCGGGAGAGTCCGATGAGTTTCGTCACTTCCTCAGCGGCGTCGATTTGATCTTCAAACAACTGAGCGGTGTCATTGAAGCGCTGGGAGTAAAACCAGTCTTGTCGGTTGGCGAACGCTTTGATCCTCATATCCATGAAGCAGTCGTTTCTGAAGCCAGTGATGAGCACGAACCAGATACGGTGATGGAAGAAATCATTCGCGGTTACCGCATGGGGGATAAGTTGATAAGACCGGCCCTCGTAAAAGTGGCGACGAAGAAATAGCATATGGGAAAAGCCATCGGGATAGATTTAGGAACGACCAACTGCTGCGTCGCCGTGTTGGAGGGCGGCGCAGTTCAGATTGTGCCGAACAAAGAAGGCGGCCGCACCACGCCTAGCGTCGTTGGTTTTACTGATAAGGGCGAGCGACTCGTGGGACAGATTGCCAAGCGTCAGGCGGTTACCAACGCTGCGAATACTGTCTATGCGGTGAAACGTCTGATCGGAAGGAAGTTCAATTCGGATGAGGTCAAGCGCATGCGCGAAACCTCCTCCTTTGAATTAGTTGATTCACCCAACGGTGACGCGCGGATCAGGGTTCAGGGCCGCAGTTACAGCCCGCCCGAGCTTTCCGGGATCGTGCTCCAGCGCCTGAAGGCCGCTGCCGAAGATTTTCTTGGGGAAGCCGTCACGGACGCCATCATCACGGTTCCCGCATATTTTGACGACACGCAACGGCAAGCGACCAAAGACGCCGGCAAGATTGCTGGGCTGAAGGTTGAGCGAATTATCAACGAGCCGACAGCCGCAGCGTTGGCTTATGGCTTTGGAAAGACCGGCGTAGAACGAATTGCGGTTTACGATCTCGGCGGCGGCACGTTCGACATTTCGATTCTGGAAATGAATGAAGGCGCGTTCGATGTGCTTTCTACTTCCGGGAACACTTTTCTCGGTGGCGAAGATCTCGACGAGCGGATTATGAACTGGATGGCCGATCAGTTTCTTGAGGATACTGGTATCGACCTCCGCAAAGA
>JBAPXA010000109.1:0-5728 GCA_049283975.1 Pyrinomonadaceae bacterium
TTGAGGCATTTCCGTAAGCGAACCCCTCAAGCGTTGCTAAACTCAAAGCCCAAAGACCAAAGTTCAAAGACCAAATCAATTAATTGCTGACGACCAGTTGCAGTCCGCCAAAGCGACGATCGCGGCGTTGGTACTCAACGATCGCTTCCAGCAAATGAACCCGGCGAAAATCCGGCCAGAGTGTCTCGGTAACGTAGATCTCGCTATAAGCCGCCTGCCACAGGAGAAAATTTGAAATGCGCAGTTCCCCACTCGTGCGCACGAGCAGATCAAGATCAGGAAGTTTGCGAGTGTAAAGCTCATCGGCGATGCGCTCTTCGGTGATCTCGTCAGGCGGATTTCCTTCCGCGATTAGCCGCCGCACGGCCGCTCGGCAGGCATCCATGATCTCCGCGCGGCCACCATAGTTAAGGGCCACGGTCAAAATCATACCCGGGTTTTTTTCCGTTCGTTCTGTAGCCTTAGCGATCTCTCGCTTGACGTTATCCGCCAGCACTCCCGTGCGACCAATCGTGCGAAATTGAATTTTCTGTCGATCAATTTCATCCAGTTCCAACCGCAGGTAGCGACGCAGCATCCGCATCAGCGCGTCGACCTCATAACGCGGTCGTTTCCAGTTCTCAGTCGAGAAGGCATACAGGGTCAATGCACCCAGGCCGAGCCGCGCACCGGTATCGACCGACGCGCGCACCGCCTCAACTCCTGCGCGATGGCCCGCAATGCGCGGCTGACCGCGTTGCGCAGCCCAGCGACCGTTGCCATCCATGATGATCGCAACGTGGCGGGGCAGACGATCCCAGGCGATCCGCGCAAGCAAAGCCTCATCACGAGAACCCGGTGCCACTACATCAGCGAAATCGTTAAGCATAAGTTAGAAATGTTAATGGTAGCGTGGCCATGGTCAAGCTGGTCTCATTCTTCTCGCCATAGCTCAGTCTGTCAACGCCCATTCCACTAAGGGATGAAGTGAAGTCTATTTGAGCTTGTTTATTTTGGCAGCGTCCGCCATCCACAGGACCAGGGGCAGGAGCCATTGGCGACACCACCAGATGACTTTTGGATTGACCCGATTGGTGGCTACGTCTAGACTCGCCTCGCGTACCCAACGGATCCCAGGCCGTCCTCCTCGTTTAGGAGACTTCCCTCGGTCGAAAAACGTTTCGCTAGCGGCTCAAGATTGGGGGATTAAAGCAATTTAATGATCGCGAAACGGCCTAAAAGCCGTCTACCGAATTTGATCTCTGAAGCTCCTATATACGTGTCTCCATGTTGCCATCTGAACAGGATGTCTCACGTGAGGACTCGCCTCCGCTCGCTGTGCTCCCAATTGCGAGGACTGAGAGTTGAGTCACGATCTTAGCGCTAGCACGAATACGGAATCCCCGGCCCCAGTGGTAAAGGATTCCCCTGATGTAAGAATGATGTCCGCGATGCGGCTGGCTCTGGCTGCGTCTGCCCTTCTGATTATTTGGTTTGATCCTCCGAAGCCTGATCATTTCCTGCCCGCCGCCTACGCCACGCTTGTTTTGTACACCCTCTATAGTCTGTTTATCTGCCTCGCCTCTGTACGCAGGGCCAGGCTCGTTCCCATCAGCTTTCTTCACTGGATTGACCTCAGCTGGTATGTCTTGTTGATATCACTAAGCGGTGGCACCGACAGTGTCTTCTTTTTCTTCTTCTTCTTCGCAATTCTCAACGCAGCATTTATAAGGGGATATAACTGGGGCCTACGCATCACGATCATCTCAGTTCTTCTTTTCACCTTACTCGCCTACCTGATTACTCCAGCGCAAGGAAAATTCGAAATGAACCGTTTCTTATTGCGCTACGTTAATCTTTTAGTCATTGGTTATATGATTGCGTATTGGGGTGGCTCAGAGATCACGTTGAGAGACCGTTTGCGGCTGCTCAAGGAGGTTTCCCTGTTTTCAAATCCGCGTTTTGGAGTTGATCAGACAATCCAATCGATTCTCGAAAGCCTCCGCTCCTTCTATAACGCTGATACCTGCCTCTTAGTTTTTTCGAAGAAGAGTAGCGGCGGTGGTCCCTACCAAATGAATCGAGTGGATCGGAATCAGAGTAAAAGGCACGCGCCTACGGAAATGACCAAAGAGACGGCGTGGATGCTTCTGCTGGCGTCTCCAACGCAGGCAGCCATTTATCGGAATAGCGCTCGGCGCAAAACCTTACTGTATGACGTCAAAACCGGCAGCACATCGGAGAAGGTCGTGGAAAATCCTGCCCTTTTCAACGCCTTCGAAGGAAAGTCCTGCTTGACTGTCCCTGTCTACAATCGCAATCAAATGTTGGGGCGGATTTACATTGTGGGCGGCAAACGTTCCTTCGACTATGAAGAAATTGACTTCGTCTTACAGCTCATTGAACAAGTGATACCGGTCCTGGAGAATATCAGGCTTGTTGATCGATTGGCTTCGGACGCAGCAGAACAGGAACGGCGAAAGATTGGACAGGACATTCATGACAGCGTGATTCAGCCTTACATCGGACTTCAGTTTGGCCTTGCGGCCGTACGACAGAAACTGATAAGCGGCAATACCGACGTAGTCAATGAAATTAAAGACCTCCTGGAGCTCACGGACGGTGAAATTCAAGAATTGCGTCGCTTCGTGGGAGGGCTTAGACGCGGAGAGACTTCTCAGAATGCTTTCTTACCAGCGGTGCGACATTTTGCCGCTAAATTCTCAGACGCAACCGGTCTCCAGATCGAGATTAACGCCCCCGATGACTTACCCGTTTACGATCGTCTGGCTGCTGAGCTATTCCAAATGATTGAAGAAGGATTGAGTAACATTCGGCGTCATAGCAGCTCTAGCTATGCGATGTTGGGCATCAGCAGTCAAAATGGCAACCTGACCTTGCAACTCAGGAACGATCGCCGAAAGGGTCTGGAAGTGGCGTCTTTCACTCCGCGGTCTATCGCGGATCGAGCCGCTGCGCTGGGTGGTAAGACCCTGGTTTATGCAGATCAAAATGAGACGGTAGTAAGCGTGCAGATTCCTCTGTAACGAATATGAGCGCATCAGCCTCAGTGCCGATTAGTGTTTTGATTGTCGACGATCATGCCGTGGTTCGCGCTGGACTCCGAATGTTGATAGACCAGGATCCTGACATGAAAGTCACCGGCGTCGCGGGGAATCTCTCCGAGGCTCTTGCCACAGCAGCGGGAGATCAACCCAATATCATCATCCTTGATATCGTCCTGGGGGACGAGGACGGTCTGAGTATTCTTCCCCAGTTGCGGGAAGTTGCGCCCAACGCGCGGGTGCTGGTGCTTACTGGGTTGCGAAGTTCGGAAAGCCAACGTCAAGCCATGCGTGCGGGAGCTATGGGAATTGTTCTAAAGGAACACGCGGCCGAGGTATTGATAAAAGCCATCAAAAAGGTTCATCACGGAGAGGTCTGGCTTGATCGCTTTACTATGGGCAGCGTGCTGCAGGAAATGACCGAAGAAAAGCAGGAAAATCCCAACAAGGACAGGATCGCCAGTCTCACTGAAAGGGAGCGTGAAGTAGTCAGTCTCGTGGGGAAAGGATTGAAGAACAAGCAAATCGCCGCGAGGCTATTCATTTCCGAAACCACCGTAACCCACCATCTAAGCTCAGTATTCTCCAAGCTCGCAGTCTCCGATCGCCTTGAATTGATTATTTACGCCTTCCGCCACGGCCTCGCCAAACTACCCAGCTAATGCCATAGCAGTTCAGTTCCTTCCGGGTTTTCTGCGCCATTTCCTTACTTTTCCGCCACCCCAGTTCAATTCCCCACATACGCAAAAATGGCAGAAACCTGCCATAAAGATCGGCATGCTGCCCCGATGCGTCATAAGGCCTAACGCTAGTACTTTATGACCCTTGCAAAAATGGAGCGGCCCCGACAACTGCCGTTCTCCGGTTTGAACAGAACGATTGGCGAGGTTTTCACGCCCGGATTGGCAAATGGAAGGGATTCTGTCGTTGGAGCGCCGCGCCAAACTTCGCATTTCACAGCCCTTCCCCACAACCGTCTCTGGCGTAGATAGGTCGGGAGAGGCTTTTCAAGTTGATTGCGTGCTCGAGAACATAAGCTCAACGGGTATCTACCTCAAGTTGCCTCGTCCAATGGAGGAAGGCAGCGAGGTACGACTGTTAATAATGCTCTCGTCAGCCTCATCTTCAGGCGCTGGTGCTGTAATCAAAGGAGTTGCCTTGAGAAGCGATCCTCAGGCTGACGAGAGTTGGGGTTTAGCCGTGGCTATTAATGAGTGTGCATTTATTTAGGATTCATAGCACACATTTTTTATTCCGAGATTAAGCAGTACTACTTGTCCTTTGAATTAAAGAGATTTTTCTCAGTGTTTGCGCTTAGCTTCGAAAAGCCCCCCGCTGTCAGCCCAGGGCGGCGAAGTTTTGTTTGCTGAAGCTAAGCGTCTCCCTTTCGCTCGGTTAGGCCTTAATGCCCACCCTCGCGAATCCCACCAATGCCCTCGAAATTTCGAGGCATGGCCCTCCAACGGGTCCAACCAAATTGGAGAAACTTATGAACCGGAAAAAACATACAGGACTCAGAGTCTTATTAATGACTCTCGTCACGATGCCTTTTCTACTTTGGAATTTCAGCAGTTCCGCGATTCACAAACCAGCGAATTCGGACTCCGTCAATGGAAAAACCGCCGAGGCTGCCATTTCGCCAGTTAGTATCACTAACTTCCTAGCGGCCCCCCCGCTCCTGGCGCCCATGCCACCCCCGAAGGCAGACCTGGATCAGGTCAGAAACGGTACGTTCGACGCCCCAATTGATCCTCCTGACTGGGTCAACGGGAATGCCGGCGCGAGCAATGCGCACTACTTCGAAGGGCAGTCGATACCTTATCGCCTGAGACTCACAAACATCGCGCTTACCACGCACGTGGTGGAAATCGAGTGGGATATCAAGCACAGCAATGCAAACGCGATTGACTACATCACGCATTACGATCGCATCAGCGAGACGGTATTGCCCTGCCTCGGCGTTTCAGGCTGTAACCCGGCGGTTTTCAGCACGTTCGCTATCCCGGCGCCTTCCAGTAACGGAAGCCCTATGGCCGGCCAACCAACAGCAAGCTTCAACGCACTACCTGTCGGACAGAGGGTGATGACAATTTACAACGGTACCATTACGGCACTCGCCTATGTCAGCGAAGGCAGTTTGACGACCGCACAATCTTCAACTCGCCTGCAAATTACTTTCACGGCGGCTAATGCAACAGTCGTTATTGCGTGGGGCGGACATATTGCCAGCGCGGGAGACTGGGGCGCTGGTAATTCAGCCAGCGGCGTCAGCGGCTCGCCGTACCATACACGTCTAATCTCGTTTGACGGCTCAGGCGGAAACCAGGATCGCTCGCTTTCAGCTGCCGCCGTAGAAGCTCCTGGAGGCTGCTTGATTAGTGGCCCTGACACGGTTTGTGAATCAGATGCTTCGGCCCATTATGAAATTCAGTCTCCCGAGGCTGGCGTGGACTATGTCTGGAGCCTTATCAACAACACCAGCGGCGCAAACATCACCGCCTCTAACGGTACTGCGGGCGCCCTTATTTATGCCGATGTGGATCCGGGCGGTCCCGGCACGTATACAATCAGGGCAACACCAATGAATGCGGGAGGTGCAGGTACGCCTTGCGATCTCATCGTAACCGTGCAGGCAAATACCGCCGCCACTGACCTGACTGATATAGATCCTGTCTGCCCTGGCA
>JBAPXA010000110.1:0-5978 GCA_049283975.1 Pyrinomonadaceae bacterium
GGCGCCGGCAGCTGGAATTCTCTCTGAAGCTCATTTTCTAAGTCAGGCCAACCGCTTTAACCCCTAATCGAGTGGTGCGTGTCTGTTTTCGCGCGCCGCTCGATTATCATTAAGGGCACCGAATAGATTCAGTAATTGACTAGCGGCTGAGAACTAAAACAACAGTTGTGTTCATGAAGTCTTTCTCGAGAAGTTTGGTAATGCCGGCACTGGCCCTGGCCGTTAGCTTCGCTGCGCTGCCGCAGAATGCGAAGCCCGCGCAGAGATCAGCGCGCCAAGGCGTGAAAGCCAACACGAGAGAGTTGAGCAAAGCCGCCGCGCTGCTCGAGTCAGGCCGGGTGAAAGAGGCGGAGGCAGCGGCACGAGCATTAGTGGCGGCGAGACCACGGGATCCAGAGGCCTACATTCTGCTCGGCGTGATACTCGATCAACTAGGCCACAGCACGGAAGCAGAGGGTGCGTATCATTCCGCTCTAAAACTTCAACCTACTTCGGTGCCGGCGCTCTCCAATCTGGGTGTTCTACTCGCGCGTACGGATCGCAAAGAAGAGGCGATCAAGAAATTTGAGCAGGTCTTGCGCTTAGATCCAAACCATGCGAAGGCGGTATTCAATCTGGGCGCGCTATATGCGGCCCGCGGAAATTATGAACGCGCAATTCCGTTACTGGAACGCGCTGCTGGTGAAAGCAGCGGAAAGACCAACCAGCGGGAAAAATCTGATCCGGCGCTCCTGCTCACTCTCGTGAACGCATATGCACATGCCGGGCAACGAGACGCGGCGTTAAAACTAGCGACTCAACTTGAGCAAATCGCCGCCAATCACGCACCCACATTGTTTACATTGGGTCTTAGTCTTGCGGAAGCACACGAGTATGCGGCGGCGCTACGTCTCTTCGAACAGACGAATGTGCTTCGTCCCCACACCTACGAAGTGGTCTACAATCTTGGTCTTGCCTATTACAACCTTGACCGACTTGATGAAGCTGCTCGGGCGATGTCTGCGGCAGCCACGCTGCAACCGGCAGTGCCTGATACTTACTACCGTCTCGGCCTAATCACTTCCGCCCAAGGCGACACAAAATCGGCGTTGGAATTTTTTCTGAAAGCGATTGAGCTGCGCCCGGGTTTTGCCGACGCAAACTTCATGGCCGGGGAAGAGTTATTGCGCAGAAAGGCGGAGGACAAAGCAATCTCGTTTTATGAAAGAGCGCTCGCTCAGGATCCCTCAAAGCAGATCTACCATCTCAGGCTGGGCGTCGCCTTCTTTCGCTTGCAGCGGTATGAACGCGCCTACGAAGTTTTCGGGCGTGCGTTGGAACGTTTCCCGGACAACACGAACTTTTTCTTTCTCCTGGGCTACGCTGCTCGTGCTCAAGGCCGTTACGATGAGGCAGTCACAGCTTTTAATCAGGCCCTGAAGTTACAACCCGACAACCCTGATGTAATGGCGAGCCTGGGATACATCGCCAGCCAGCGCGGCCAGCATGAGGCGGCCGAACGATTGTTGCGCCGGGCAATTGAGTTAGACAAAGACAGTTTTCCTGCCTATCACGATTTGGGCCGGCTACTGGTTAAGGTAAAGAAGTATGACGAAGCGCTACCGATTCTGCGGCGCGGAGCCGAGCTAAATAAGAAGGATCCCGGAGTCCATTACCAACTCTTTCTGGCATTCTCACGATTGAAGAGAAAAGCGGAAGCTGATCAAGAATTGGCGACTTTTAAGGAATTGGACGAAGCCAACAAACATGCGGCGACACCAATGGGAAATTCCGTAAAGGCAGGATCGGCAAACGATACCGAAGCCTTGCCGCCCCTCCCGGCAATCGCGACCGGTGAAACGACAAAGGTTCCCTCACCGCAAAATTAGAATTGGAGAAACCAGGACAGCATGACCACGCAGAAGTTAAAGCCACGCGACGTCGAGATTAGCCACCCGCGCACGGCCTCGCTCCGCGTAAGCGTCGTTCTTTGTTTGCTAGGGATTGCTGCAACTCTGGTAGTCGCCACCGCTGCCGCTGACTTCAGTGACTCCGCCGCCGCAAACGCGTACGCGGAAGAGATTTCAAAAACTTACGACTTCAAGTTTGGAGCCAATCCCTTCGCGCCCAGCAACGCGACCTCCGCAACCGGAACATTTATTCCCGGCGAAAAATTCGTCGCTTCGGCTCGCTGTGGCACTTGTCATACTGATGCTCACACTCAGTGGCGGCAGTCGGCACATGGCAATGCTTTTCGCGAGCCGTTTTATCAAAAGAACGTCAAAGACCTGCAATCACAGCGAGGGATTGAATTTACCCGACACTGCGAAGCCTGCCACAACCCGGCGGCGCTCTTTTCGGGAGCGCTGACAAAGAACTCCAAAGTTAAACGACCTTTCGACGAAGATGGTGTCTCCTGCATTAGCTGCCACTCAATTCAAAGCGCCACCGGCCAGGGTATCGGTGGTTACGTGATGGGTGACCCGGCGTTGCTGGTGAAAGAAGACGGCACCCGCCTTTTGGCCGGGGTAACCGACCAGCAGATTCTTGATGATGTTTCTTCCCACCGTAGAGCGATGATGCGGCCGTTATTGAAGTCGGCTGAATTTTGCTCAACCTGTCACAAGTCTCAGGTGCCTCGAGAATTGAATGATTACAAGTTCATCCGCGCCTTTGCAGTGGGCGATGAATATCAGATGTCTTCTTTCTCTAAGGAGTCACCACACCCTTACTATGTTCGCGACAAGGAAACCTGCAATTCCTGCCACATGAGGCGGGAACCAGCGCCACTGTTTGACGTCTCCGCGAAACAAGGACAACTCGCATCTCATCGCTGGGCCGCCGCCAACACCGCGATTCCGGTTTTTTATAAGTGGCCTGAACAATTAAATGCGGTGACGAAGTTCCTCGAGAACGATGCGGTTGGGATCGATATCTTTGCGCTACGCCGAAAGTCGCAGGAAGCTGGGGCAGAAGAGTTTATTGCGCCGCTTAATCGGAGTAGTTTTTCTGTGAACGCTTCCGATCGAATCACCGCGGAAGTTGTTATCACCAACAAGAATATCGGCCACTCGTTTCCGCCCGAACTGCGAGACTTCTACGAGGCCTTCGTGGAATTCGTAGTGAAAGATGATAAGGGCAAAATTCTGTATCAATCAGGATTCATAAAGCCTAACGGTTACCTTGATGAATCGGCGCACAACTACAAGACCTACCTCGTCAAGCCTGACGGATCGTTTAACGACAAGCACCACATCTGGCGGACGCGTGGCATCGCGCAGAACAACATGATTCAATCGGGCCGTTCTGATCTCGCCCGTTATCAGTTTCGTGTTCCCGCTACAGCTACTGGCCCGCTGCGTTTGCAAGCCCGCGTTCAGTATCGACGGTTCACTCGCGTCTTCAGTGACTATGCCCTGGGTAAGTCTGTCGACTATCCGATCGTGACCATGGCTAGCAGTGAATATTTGCTGCGTCTCGGCGAGAACGTTCCGGTGACAGCGAGCGAGCTTCCCAAAAACGCCATGCCAGATTGGCGACGTTGGAACAACTATGGGATCGCGCTGATGGATCAAAGGCAATACCCGTTAGCGATTGAGGCATTTGTACATGCCGCCGCTCTCGACGAGAAATACCGAGCGACTGCTCAAGTAAACCAGGCGATTGGATTGATCGAGCTGGATCAGTACGCTCGCGCCGCCGACTTGCTTGAACGAGTGGTCCGCGCAAATCCGGAGAATATGCGGGCGGCTTTTCAACAGGCACGCGTATTCATCAGACGTGGACAGCTCGATGAGGCAGAGGCCAACATCCGCCGCGTGCTCGCCGCCTATCCTCGTGATCGGCTGGCGCTCCAGCAATTGGGCGAGCTCTGCAAGATCAGGCACGACTTTTCGGGCGCGCGCGAGTGTTATCAAAAAATTCTCGCCATCGATCCTGAAGACCTGGGGGCGCATTACAACCTGATGCTCATTTTCCGGAAGTTGGGGTTGAAAGAAGAGGCGAAGCGTGAGGCGAAAATCTTTGCCGAGCTTAAGGACGATCCCGGGGCTCTTCCCCTGGCAAATATGTTTCTTAGGAAACATCCAGAGATGAGCAATGAAAGTGTCTTCTGGCATGTTCACGATCTATCAGCAGCGGGACAATAGAAAAGGAAATCGGTTTACATCAAGGGATGAGGTGTTATTTGAAGACCCGGTTTGGGTACTGCGTGGTCGTAGTCGTGGTCGCGACGTCTTTACTAATGGTTACCAAGGGTGCGGTTGAGAGCGGGCAGGTACGCAAGACGTCTCGAACGAAAAAAGTCAACGAGCTCTTCAATCAAAACTGCGCCCGCTGTCACGGACCCGACGGCCGGGGCGAAACACCGCAGGGCAAGCTGTTTAATGCCCCTAACTTCACCGATCCTGAGTGGTGGCAAAAGAACTCGAGGATTACCAATTCCAACCGCCAGCGCTCGATAATCATTCGCGGTAAGGCCACCATGCCGGCATTTGGAAAGAAGCTAACGAGATCTGAAATCAACCTGCTACTCGGCCGAATTCGCAGTTTTCGCCAGTCAGAAAGGAAGAGCTAACTGCAAGGTGCCTAAAGCCCATTCGCAAAGTAGCGCTTTGAGCGACCGCTTTGCGTTTCTTCGCGCACGTTGCTCTTTCGCATCCCTTCGTTCTTCAGCTCAATCCTCGATTCGATCTCTTCAATTCCGCCGCTGGGTTTGTTCAGCTCTGCTCGTGTTTGTCTGTGCGGACTACGCAGTCACTTTCTCACAGCCTCAAGCTTCGGCTAGCGCTGCGCCCACGATAACAAAAGTTGAACCCCCGAACTGGTGGGGCAGACATACAATTAATCCGGTGCGGCTACTGGTCCGTGGCACGAACCTGTTTGGAGCGCGCGTGCAAGCGACCAAACCGGGCGTTCAAGCTTCCAGCGTACTAGTTAATGGAAGGGGAACCTATCTCTTTGTTAACGTGACGATCAGTCCCAATGCCCGCCCTGGATCGTACCCGCTAAAGCTAACTACAGCCCGGGGCAGCACCACGATTCCGTTCAGAATTGAACCGCCTTTAGACGCCAAAACACATTTTCATGGTGTTACCGCTGCTGATGTGATTTATCTGATCATGCCGGATCGGTTTGCCGACGGCGATCCGGCCAACAATGTACCGCCGGGCGCTCCCGCTGCCGCCACCGATAGAAAGAACCCGCGCTCCTATCATGGCGGTGATCTTCGCGGGATCATTGATCATCTTCCCTATCTAAAAGAACTTGGTGTCACCGCTCTTTGGCTCACGCCGTGGTACGACAACTGGAATGGAGTTAACAACTGCGACAAGCCCTGGTGTCCAAACACTTACTATCATGGCTACCACGCCGTTGATTACTACGCAGTTGAGGATCGCTTCGGCGATCTGGCGACGCTGCGAGAGTTGGTCGAGAAATCGCATGCACTAGGTTTGAAAATCATTCAGGATCAGGTTGCCAATCACATTGGCTCGCAGCATCCCTGGGTAAAAGATCCGCCGCTCGAGAGCTGGTTTCACGGCACGCTGGCTCAGCACACCAACAATAAGTTTCGCAACAGCACCTTGCTTTCTCCTCATGCCAATCAGGAAGAGGTGCGTAACACGCTCGATGGCTGGTTTAGCGATGATCTGCCGGATATGAACCAGGAAGAACCGGAAGTTGAACGCTACGAAATACAAAACGCCCTCTGGTGGATCGGCATCACTGGAATCGATGGGGTCCGACAGGACACCATCCAGTACATGCCGCGTTTCTTCATCCGCAACCTTTCAGACGCTTTACACCGCCAGTATCCAAAGATGTGGATGGTGGGCGAGGTTTTCGAGCGCGACGCCGCGCAAACTGCTTTCTTTATTGGTGGGCATCGGGGCTGGGACGGCATCGACACCAAACTTGATTCAGTTTTTGATTTCGCGAGTTGGAACACGTCCTTGATGGTCTTTACAAACAAAACGCCAATGCGAGCTCTGCGCGAT
>JBAPXA010000111.1:0-5936 GCA_049283975.1 Pyrinomonadaceae bacterium
GAAATGTGGCTAGGCCTCGCGCGCCTCTAGCTGAGTCAGAAGTTTTTGGTGAATTCCGCCAAACCCGCCGTTAGACATTATCGCTACCACGTCCCCCTCACGTAATTGCGGCAGCAGATGGGCAACAATTTCGTCCGCGCCGGGCAAGGCGAGGGCCGGTTTGTTTGCGCGAGAAATGTCGTTGATCAGTTCGGCGGTATCCAGCATCTGACCCTTTTCGGTAACCTTCTGACTATCAAAAACGCTGGCGATGACAACATACTCCGCCGCCGCGAAGGCCTCAGCATACTCGTTTTGAAATACCGCGAGGCGTGACGACCACGAGCGGGGTTCAAACACTGCAACCAGCCGGCGCTGCTGATACTTCTGACGCAATGCGTTCAAGGTCTCGCGTACAGCGGTTGGATGGTGAGCAAAGTCGTCGATCACTGTAACGCCGCCGGCTTCACCGCGCACTTCTGCGCGTCGTTTCACATTCTTGAAACTCGCGAGTGCGGCGGCGATTGTTTCCTGCTTCATGCCCCACGCGTCAGCAGCGATGATGACGGCCAAACAATTGAGGAGGTTGAAGTCGCCGATTAGTGTCGTATTGAACTGACCCCATTCGCGGCCCTCCCGCAGAACCTTGAAACGGGACAACTCACCTGAATAATCAGTGTCAGCCACCTGCCATTTCGCGTCACCACTCACGCCAAATGTTTCCAGTTGTGTAAAGAGCTTCTTACCGAAAGAGGCGACCACTTCGCGTACGTTGCTGTTGTCCCAGCCCACGATCAGATGACCATCTGCTGGTACTAGATTCATTAAGCGGCGGAAAGCAAGTTTGACTGCGGCGAGATCGGGATAGATGTCTGCGTGATCGAATTCGATGTTGTTGACGATTGCCAGCTCCGGCAGGTAGTGCATGAACTTCGGCCCCTTGTCGAAATAGGCCGTGTCATACTCATCACCTTCGATGACGAAGTAATCACTGTCCGTCACGCGGAAGCTGGCGCCGAAGTTTTGGGCGATGCCGCCAATCAGGAACGTCGGATCGAGACCGCCTTGATCCAGAACCCACGCGGCAATCCCAGTGGTCGTGGTTTTGCCGTGCGTGCCGGCGACCACGAGCGAGCGGCGTCCGCGAATGAATTCTTCCTTCACCACTTCAGCTTGCGAGCGGTACAGCAGCTTTCTTTTTAGTGTTTCTTCAACCTCAGGATTTCCGCGCGGGATCGCATTGCCGATAACGACACAATCAGGAGCAGGCGACAGATGAGAAGCACTGTAGCCCTGCTTCACCTCAATATTGAGCGATGCGAGCATTGTGGACATGGGCGGATAAACGTTTTCATCCGAGCCAGTGACTAAGGCGCCGCGCGTTTTTAGCATACCCGCGAGCGAGGCCATCGCAGTGCCGCAGATTCCAATCAAATGGTAATGCATCGTTTAATTGTAGGGGCGGCACTCCGTGGCCGCCCCCAGGTTTTGAACCAGGGCGCCCGCTGACGACCGCCCCCATGTTTTGCAAATGGGGCGCCCACGGAGGGACGCCCCTACGGTTTTCCCCAATCCCTGGACGCAGTAGTCGGTTACTGTCTAAGTACAAGATGATTTTCCAAAACGAGAGCATCAAAACTTGCACTCTGAAAGGTTTTGATTGCGTCCTGCGGACGGCAGACGATTGGCTCCTGAATATTGAAGGAGGTATTTAGAACCATCGGACAACCCGTCAGTTTTTCAAATTCAGTGATCAGCGACCAGTAACGCGGATTTGTTTTGCGGCTAACTGTCTGCGGTCGGGCCGTGCCATCAACGTGCACCACTGCGGGAAACCGATCCCGTTGTTCTGGAGTGACGTGCAACACCGTAATCATGAACGGGTCATGATGCGGATGACCAAACATGTCCGCGCTCACTTCTTCTTTCATCGACGGCGCGAGGGGACGAAACCATTCGCGCAGTTTCACCTTCTTGTTGAGCAGTTCGCGCATATCGCCGCGGCGTGGATCCGCAATGAAACTACGGTTACCCAAAGCGCGAGGGCCAAACTCCATCCGCCCCTGGAACCAGCCGATGATTGCCCCGTCAGCCATCATTCGCGCCACGCGCGGTAGCATCTGCTCGTCCGGCAACGTTTCAAATTGTAAACCTGCTTCATCAAGGGCAGCCTTGCATTCTGCTGAAGTGAAACCCGGCCCGTAGTAGGCGTGTTCCATCTTGAATTTCCGCGGCTGTTGTAATCGTTGATGATAAACCAGCAAAGCGGCGCCCAGCGAGCACCCGGCATCGCCGGCTGCTGGTTGGACGAAGTAATTCTTGAACGGTGACTCAGTCATGATGCGGCCATTCATTACTGAATTGAAGGCAACGCCGCCGGCCATGCAAAGGTTTTCTTCACCAGTGCGTTCGTGCAATCCCTGGAGCAGATGCAGGGCCGTATCTTCCAGCACTTTTTGAGCACTCGCCGCGATATTCCAGTGACGCTGCGTTAATTCCTCGTCGGGCCGGCGTGGCGGTCCAAGCTCTTTGCTTATCTCATCACCGAATTGGTAGTGCTTTGCCAGATGATGATCGAGCACCCGGATGTTGAGATGGAAGTCGTGATTGCCATTAATCGTGAGCACTTTCTTTGCCAGGAAGTCGTAGTACTCGGGTTTGCCATAGGCGGCAAGTCCCATCACTTTCCATTCGTCACCGCCAAACATATCGAAGCCAATGAAGTTTGTGACCGCCGAATAAAACTGTCCCAACGAATGGGGCAGCTTGATTCGTTTCAGCACCTTTATGTTGCGATCCTGACCCTGTGAAAAGAGTGTCGTAGTGTCTTCGCCTGTGCCGTCCCAGGTCATGATCGCCGCACGATCGAATCCGGAGACAAAGAACGCGCTGGCGGCGTGACACTGGTGGTGTTCGAGAAAGTGGAAACGAAAGTTGCCTGGCCCAAAGTGTTTGCGAATCAATTGGGGATGACGAAACATGCCCAGATAACTCTCGCTGACCTGAGCGACGCCGCGGTCAACGCGCGCTTTGAACATATCGCGCGAAATCATCGCAGACTTCAACGCCTGCATCGCTTTGTGACGCAACACCCAGGGTTTCCAGTAAAGACCGATATGGGCCAGATCGGCGACTTTGATGCCCGCTTCTTCAAGACAGTACTGCATCGCGTTGTAAGGAAAACCGCTGTGGTGCTTGCGACGCGAGAAACGCTCCTCCTCCGCGGCTGCGACAATTTCACCGTCTTGAATCAAAGTCGCTGCCGAATCTCCGAGCGTAGTTAATCCGAGGATATACATTAAGCACTCTCTCTCTGCATTACTTGCGCGTTGGCTGCTTGCGGCCCACCGCGAGCGGATTGCTGCTCGCTGAGTTCAGGCTGGCGAGACATCGTTGCCGCGCCGTCTCGTCCGCAAACTCCGAAGCCCCGCCGTCCGTCGTTGCACGGCCAGACTTCGCCAAAGCCTTCCGCTTTATACCAACCGAGCACCTCGTCGTAAGAATGGTAATACGCGTAGGGGGCGCCAAAGATGTCCATCAACGCCAGCGCTGCTTCACGCTTGTTCATACTTGAATAGTCGCGAATGCCGAGGGCGTTAACGGTCTTGCAGAAGCCGATAAACGGCAACGCCATCAGCTCGGCCAGGCGCGCAAAATTTGCCGGGGAAATTCTAGTCGTAACCGCGCGAATCGAATTCACGACTGGAGTTACTAACTTTTCGTACTTGTACAACCAGACATAGAACGTGCCGCCGGGTCGCAAGAGCGGACGCAAGGCGCGAAACGTTGTCAGCGTATCAGGAGTGTGATGTAACACACCGGCTGAATGAATGATGTCCAGAATGTGCGGCGCCAGCGGGGGCTGCTGCAAATCGCCCTGCACGAAGTGGACTCGTTCCGGACGGGCGCCCGAATGAAGCTTCCGGTAGGCATATCCCTTTTCCAATCCGGAACTAAGATCGACAGCTATCACTTCCAGACCAAGTGTCGTATAGGCGACTGACTGGCTGCCATTACCGCAGCCCGCATCGAGCATCAGTTTGCCACGCAGGTCGTCTTTGCTAATCCGCAACGGATCGAGAAAGAACCACTGCACTCGATCGTTGAGTTCCATACCCCAGGTCTTGCCACCAAGGTCATGGTGATCCCATTCATGGCTAAAGTTTTCTCTAGTGGCTTGATGGTAGCTGACAGCTTGGTGCGACTTCAGGGTGGCGAGCAGCGGTTCGAGCGCCGCTGGAACCGGGTTTGGAACCAGGGATTGGAGCGTTGCCCAATGTTCCTGAATCGCATCAGGCAGCATACGAGGAATACCGCGAACAATGGGAAACCAATGATCTCCGGGACAGTTTAGAAATCCGCTTATGAACTCGCCGCCCTCGGCTTCCGGCTGGGTTTCCAGGGCAGTGCACGTAAGTTCAGCCCGACAGGACGGACAGCGCAAAAACTCGAGCAATCTTAAATACATCGCTTTCTGTTGGTGATGAGGTTTCGAGTTAACGCACGAGCTGGCGCGATTCCAGTTCCACGGTCGCCTGGGCAACTCGATCAGTAGCGCTTTGTTCACGCACCCAACCGAGTAATTCCGGAATTCCCTCTTCCAAAGTCACCTTTGGTTCGTAACCAAGAAACTTGCGCGCGCGCGAGATGTCGGCAAAGCAGTGACGGATGTCGCCTTCGCGATACTTGCCAACTACTTCTGGTTGCAAATCCTTGCCGAGTCCTTCAGTCAGCAGCCGTGCCACTTCACGCACTGAAGTGGGACGTCCGGTGCCAACGTTGAGCGACTGATAGTCAGCGCTGTCCCTTTCCAGGGCCAGCAGGTTCGCCTGCACGATATCGCTGACGTGAATGAAATCACGCGTCTGTTCGCCATCCTCGAAAATCATCGGAGCCTGGTCTTGCAGCAACCGCGAAGAAAATATCGCGCAGATGCCGGTATACGGATTTGAAAGCGCCTGCCGGGTGCCGTAAACGTTGAAGTAGCGCAAGGCCACGGTAGGGATGCCATAAGCCCGGCCGACTACCAGGCAATACTGTTCCTGGTCCTGTTTACTGATTGCGTAAACTGACGTCGGAAACAGAGGCTTGTCTTCATTAGTCGGAAGCGGCTTGAGTTGCGAGCCACAGTCGGGACAGGAAAACTCCCACTGGCGTTGGAGCAATTGCTGAGTGCCGCGCAGCTGCGGATGCTTAACGCCGCATTTCGGACACTCGTAAGCGCCCTCGCCGTAAATCGACATTGAAGAGGCCACAATCAACTTACGAATCTGGGTGCGTCGTTCGCTCAGGGCCTCCAGTAACACAGCCGTGCCGAGATCGTTTGCGCGCACATACTTCTGAATCTCGTACATGGATTGGCCGACGCCTACTTCCGCAGCCTCGTGATAGACGGCGTCGATGCCCTCCAACGCCCGCGTCATCGCCTCGCTGTCACATACGTCGCCGCGAACAAATTCAGCCTCCGGGTTGAGATGCTGCGGCTCGTCCGCTTCGTGGACTTGCGACACGAGCGCATCGAGCACACGCACCCGATGCCCGCGTTCGATCAAAGCATCAACCAGGTGGGAACCGATAAATCCGGCTCCTCCGGTTACCAGAATGTTCATATCCCCTGGACGTCCTTTCTACTAAAGCCCTTTTCGTTGGATTTCACTTCTGTTTTTTCGCGCGCACCTGATTCGGCTACCACAGAGCGCAGAATCTCATAGACGCGCGGCGCCTGGACGGCGGCTGAGTATTTCGCTGCTACCGTTGCCCGACCGGCGGCACCGAGTCGCTGCCGCAACTTCTTGTCATGTAATAACTGCGTCAACTTTCCCACCCATTCATCTTCAGTAGCGGCGAGAAATCCATTAACACCATCCTGAATGATTTCGGAATTCACACCGACCGGTGAGCAGCAGGTGGGGATTCCCAGTGCCATGTACTGAAGAGCTTTTAATCCACACTTACCG
>JBAPXA010000112.1:0-2623 GCA_049283975.1 Pyrinomonadaceae bacterium
GGACAAGATAATTCCGAATCCAACGCCAACGCCAATTCCAAATCCAACGCCTACTCCCCCGACACCAGTTCCAGAGCCAGCCTCGCTCTTGCTGTTCGGATCAGGACTAGCCGCTCTTGGCGCAGGCCTTCGTCGACGAAGGATGATGGCGAAGCTAAAGATGCAAAGCGAAACAACGGAGGAGGGCTAAGCTAATGAGAGTAAGATTGGCCCCAACCAAATACTCCACGCGTGGGAAGTTTGCATTTGCCGCTCTACTGGCACTCGCCTTCTCTTTCGCCTATCCCAGTTCCACCGTTGATGCCAAGCGAAAGCCGGCTAAACATGGTGTTATCAAGATTCAAACCTCACCAGCCGGATTGCCGATCGAAATTGACGGTAAACCGGAAGGAGCCACAACGACCGAATGGCGCTCGTGGAATCGCGAACCCGGCATGCACTCGGTTGTTGTTATTCTCCCGGACGGCCAGCACTGGATTCGCGAGTTTAGTCTCGAGGCGGGACGCATCAAGTGTCTGGCGCTCAATTACAAACCGGGTGTACCCCTAACTGTTTCTCCTTGCCCTTATCCGGTTAACCTCTCCGCGCCGACTGCCGTTAACGAGGGCGAGGTAATCACCTACACAGCGGATGTTTCTTATAGTGGAACTTCACCCCTGAATTACACGTGGACGGTAAGTCCCGCTGACGCAAAAGTTCTTAGCGGGCAGGGTACGCCGACCATCGCTGTCGACTCAACTGGTCTGGGAAGTAAAAAAGTCTCAGCAACCTTGGTCGTAAATGATGGATCCGGCGAAGCCACCTGCCGGCAGGTTACCCACGCTGCGACCAACGTAGCGCGCATTCCCAAGGTGCACCGCGAGGCCGGTGAGTATGATGTCTGTTGTAGTTGCGCGTTCGACGACCAGAAGGCCCGTTTAGACAATCTCGCAGTTGAGCTGCAGAACGACCCATCTGCGACCGCATACATCTTTGGTTATGGCGGCCGCACCAGTCGCACCGGAGAAGCTGATCGTCTCATTATGCGGGCGAGAGACTATCTTGTTAATAAGCGTGGCATAGACGCGGCCCGGGTCGTAGTAGTCAATGGCGGTTTGCGGGAAGAAAATTGCGTTGAGCTGTGGATTGTACCAAGTGGCGCGACACCGCCTCAGCCGCGGCCAACTTTGCAACCGGGCGATGCCCGACCCGCACCGGAAGCTCCGGCTCGCAAAAAACGACGGGGCTAAGCTCAAGGCTCAAGTCTCAGGTCTCAAGTCTCGAGTTTCGGGACTTGAGACTTTTTTCTTGCGCGTGCCGGTTTGTGAACAGGTGTCAGTGGCGGGGTAATGGGTGCCAGGCTTTCTCACCAGATACCTGAGATTCGACATCCGACACCCGTCACTTGAGACTTGAGACATCCTGTGGTAACTACAGAGTCGCAGCTTACCCCCAAACCATGCCCCCCTTTTTTCAAGCTCATTTAACAGGAGGATGCCTTCATGGCTGATGATGGTGGAGGTGGCGGCAGCGCCGGCGTCGTGGCTGTTCTCGCGATCTTCGTGATCATAATTCTGGTGGCGCTGTTTATGTTTCGCGGACGATTGTTCGGCGGCGGCACGCAGAAGATTGACGTTAACGTGCAAACGCCCAGTAGATAACCAACAACCCTATTTCAGTTTTTCAATCACGAGGAGCGTGGTCTACGCTCCTCGTTTCTTGTTCGCGAAGCGAAGCGCCCGTTTACTAATTCAAGCTCAGCCTTTACGATTATCCGCCTATGTCAGCACCCAACATCGAAACCATTGTCTCCCTCGCCAAGCGGCGGGGGTTTGTTTACCCCTCTTCAGAGATCTACGGCGGGTTGGGGAGCGCCTGGGACTACGGTCCGCTCGGCGTGGAGCTGTGCAACAACGTGAAACAGGCCTGGTGGCGCTGGATGGTCTACGAACGAGATGACATGGAGGGCCTGGATTCGTCGATCATTCTGAATCGCCTCGTCTGGAAATATTCCGGGCATGAAGACACGTTTAGTGATCCGTTAATCGACTGCCGCAAGTGCAATTCACGTTATCGCGCCGACAAGCTGATTGAAGAGTTGGGACCAGCAGGAGACTCAAGCAGCGTTGCAAAGATTAAGTGTCCCAACTGTGGCGCCGCTGATTGGACGGAACCGCGGCCCTTCAATCTGATGTTTCGCAGTCATGTGGGGGCAACGGCGGAAGAGGACGAGTCGGCACTCGTGTATCTGCGTCCGGAAACAGCCCAGGGAATTTTCATCAACTTCGCGAATATCCTGACGACCAGCCGGCGAAAACTTCCTTTCGGCGTCGCCCAAATTGGCAAGTCGTTTCGCAATGAAGTCACGCCCGGAAATTTCATTTTTCGCACGCGTGAGTTTGAGCAGATGGAGATGGAGTACTTTGTGCGTCCCGGCGAAGACGAGGAAGTTCATCAGGAATGGATCGACAACTGTCAGCAGTGGTTTTTGAGTCTGGGAATTTCAGCTGACAACTTAAGATTGTACGAGCAACCACCAGAAGAATTAGCGCACTATGCGAAGCGCACGGTGGATATTCATTATCGCTTCTTCCCGGAGCGCGAAGAGGTCGAGCGGCAATGGGACGAGTTAATGGGGATCGCC
>JBAPXA010000113.1:0-1651 GCA_049283975.1 Pyrinomonadaceae bacterium
CTCCAAGACTGTTTCCCAGGAGCGTCGTATCGCGATCGTCGGTCGGGATAATCACGGCCGAGACACCCTGGACAAACGCCCGGTCGAATACCTGGACGAAGCCAAGCCACGGCTGGAAGAGCGTCGAGTGCGGAACCTCGCTGCCATCCACCATGATGCCGCCGTCCGGACCGGTCGGCGTGGTGACGATCAGGCCGGCCGACAACACATTGCCCGATGGACTATTCACGAACGCGTATTTCGTCAGAATGCTCAAATCGCCCACCGCATCAGCGCCGACGCCGGGGGGACCGTTGAGCTGAATGAACGGCAAGCGCATGCCGATCGATGCGTCTCCATTGAGGAAGGTCTTCTCGAAGCCCAGCATCGGGCGGTTCATTGTGATATTGCCCAGTCCTGGATTCATCTGCGCGCCGATGCCGTCGTAATAGCTGTAGCTGAAATACAGCCGGTCGGTGGGCCGCGGGCTGTCGTTATCGGTGATCGCGATACCGCTGTAGCGGCCGGGCACCGGCACCAGCACCGACTGCGCCGTCGTCACCGGCACGTCGCCAAACACCGGAACCGTGATTATGACGGGGATTGGCTGCCCCTCTGGGTCAGGATTGGGAATGAACCGGACTTCCTGTCGGGTACCGATCTGGCGTCGTTCGATGCGAGTCGAGAAGAGGTTTTTGCGGTAGAACACCGTGGCGAAGTCGCCGTCGAAGGCTTCGTTGAAGGACCGTCCCTGGAGACCGCCTCCTTCGGTGCCGGTGGCGAATGGTGTTGTCAGGCCACTGAGGTCTGGGGGTGCGACCGGTGGCGTTACCGGCGGCATGGTCGGGTCGGTTGGCGTGGGAGGGGTTCCGGGTGCTGTGGGGCTGGCGGGTGGGCAATCGGGATAGACGGGGTAGCAGGGCGCCTGCCGGTGTCGGAACAGGGGCGCTACCCCGGAGCGGTTCTGATGGTGGCCCGCCGGAGTCAAGGATTCATCCGTGAACGGCGACTCCTGAGCGAGCAGCGAACCGCTGCAGGTCGTAATGAGCACGCAGGTCCACAGAAGCGTCCGGGACATTGCCAATGTCCTCCACTCGCGCGTGACCGCGCTGTTCGATGGAGTTATCGGCAAAATCGGGATTCTCAGTCCATTCGAACTTGTCGATACATCCGTCGTTTCCCGTCCCGCGGCATCTTGCGCCCCCTCACAACGAAGTCACCCACTCGGCTTCAAAGACCGCCTCGTCAGCATCTGCTTGAGGTGGAGCAGAGATGAGCCAGACGGTCCACCCCAGGCGCGGCCCTGCGCCGGTTCCCTCCACCAGTTGCGCGGCGGGAACTTCATCAGCGGCGAGGACCAGCTGAATGTCAAAGTCAAACTCGCTACCGGCGAAGAGCCGGGCCAGTTGTGCAACAAGGAAGAAGGACTTTCGCTGGGGAATCGGTGCCGGATCGGGTAGCAAATCCTCGAACTGGACATATCGGAGCGGCCCCAGGCGAACTCGAAAACGCGATTGCACATCCCAGACACGTTCTCCAGCCACCGCATTCACGCCCAGCGATCCGAACTCCCCCAGACGCGACTGACCGGATTCGGGGATCTGCAGCCATTGCCCGCGGAATTGCTCCACCTCAACTGTTAGCCGGAAATAGTCGGCGAGTAATGAGCGGA
>JBAPXA010000114.1:0-4763 GCA_049283975.1 Pyrinomonadaceae bacterium
CTTTAGTAGGTGCTATGTTGCCGCTCGCAATGGGCACCGGCCCGGGCGCTGAAGAACGACGCTCCATCGCCATCGTGGTCATCGGCGGGCAAACGCTATCGTTGCTGCTTACCTTGATTGCTACCCCAGTTGCTTATTCTTTGCTGGACGATTTGCGTTCGACAAAACGGGCTCGCCGTTTTGCCACCGCCTGGTCGGGCGTTACGGCCAGGTTGGGAAGGTTAAGAAAACGGCGACAGGAACCGGCTGCGACTGAAGCGCCATCCCAAGCACAAACCGAACGTGAGGACGAACGGATCCGGGCAAGCGTCAGCGGAGACTAGGGAAAGGGCGACGCGGAGAAGGGGCGACGCGGGGACGGGAAGGTATGCTCGGTCCGGAAGCGTGGTTTAACCCCGCTTGCTTGGATGGCATTCAACCTCGGCGGCGGCAAGCCAGCCTTCCTGACTGAGCATACCTTCAGAGCGCTCTTTATTCGCATTTCTCCTCAACTACCTTTTCTCCGCCTCTCCCCATCCCCGCGTCGCCCCTTCTCCCCATCTCTTATTCAAACACTTTCGTGACCGGCACAATCACAACGTCCTCAGGCTTCACGTTGATCTTGTAGACCTCAATCACCTTATCTTCATCAGTGATTTCTTTTGGCTTCGGCGAGTTGTAAGTAATCGGTGACGGCTTGTTCGACACAATCGCTTCGCGCAATGCCTCCGCGTCTTTGGTAATCATCACGATTCGCATCGCATCAGACTTTAGATACTTGCGAATGGCGTTGTTCACGTCTGCGAGTGTCAACTTAGTGAGTTGATCGCGCATGTAGGTGACGTAGTCGGGGATGTTGTAATAGCGACCGTCGAGCGCGTAGCCGAGTTGCGCATCCTGAGTTTGCGTCAGAATGTTGTTGTTCTTAATCAGGAACTCTCTTGTAGCCTCAAAAGTTTCTTTCGACATTCCTTCGCGCACGAGCTTGTTGTATTCGTAAAGCGCGGCGCGCAAAACAAAATGGCCGTTCTCGGGAACCACGGGCCGGATCCAAATCTGGAAAATCTGCGATGACCGTCCCTGATTGGGGTCGGGCATGAACTGGAACATGCCGCGCGGGAAGTATTCGATATAGGCATAGTCGCCATAGTTGAGTCCGCGTGATTCGCGCAGCCGCTGGTAGAGATAGCTGTTGCTGGAACGGTGTTGGCCGAAGTATGAAGCGACAAGCGCGAGGGCCGGCCAATCTTTATCAGCACGCGTCACCGCAATCGGAAAGCCAAGCGAGACTGCCGTCGCGCGCGTCTCTCGTTGAATGATGGAAATGTGCATCCCGGCGGCAAGGTTGGGATCTTCGTAATTTGTGGGGGAAGGCGTCCCGGCCGGCAGCTTCGCGAAGTCTGCTTTCACCTTGTCCGGAAAGTCTTTGGGATAACCACCCGCCAGTCCCAAGACCATGTTGGCTTGCGTGTAATGTGCTTTGTAGAAAGCCTGCACGTCGGCGAGGGTCAGCTTCTCAAGCGAGCTTACTGTTCCCATGTTGTTGTGTTCGTAAGGATGACCAGCGTAAATGACGTTATAGAGGTATTCCTTGCCCAGCTCCTCATCATTGCTTTCGCGCAAAGACACCTTCAAGTAATTGATGGCGTCAGTTTTCAGCCGGTTGAAATCGTCCTGGCGAAAACCGGGATCCAACAGCATCTGGCTGATCAAACCGTAGTACTCGTCGAGGTTGTCGATATGGGTCGCGCCCTGGAAGACGGTCATTTCCTTATCGATTTGCGAGCCGAACGAGGTAGCCATGGGATACATCGCTTCCACGATCTGTTCATAAGTCATCGTGCGCGATCCGCCTTGCGACAACATTGCCGCGGTAAGCGCCGCCACACCCTCCTTGCCCGTAGGATCGGCAGCAGCGCCCGTCATGAATAAAATGCGCACCGAGATTAGCGGCGCGCGCGTTGGCAGGAGCACGCTGGCACTTTTTGTTGTCATAGTCTTTTGTGCACGGTTGAAGGCAGTCGCCGGAATGACCGCGGAAAGAACGAGCAATAGGCTGATGATTGTGCGTCGCATTATTCGTCGTCCTCCTGCCCGGATTTGTTGGCTGTGTCTTTTGCTTTGGTTGAGAGGGTGACGATGGTACGGCTCTCATCACGGAAATACTTTGCTGCCAGATCGCGCACGTCCTGGGGCGTAATGGTGTCCATTAAAGCTGCCAGCTTGTCGATCGTGTCCGGCGTGCGCCGCAATGAGATGAATGGCGCGAGGGTCGAGGCAATCGCCGCTGAGCTGTTCATCGCCATGGCGAAGGAGTAGCGCGTGCGTGAACGAGTGGCGTCCAGCTTTGCTGCGGGAATTAGCTCGGTGGTAAAGCGCTTGAACGTCGCCTGAATCTGATCACGCACATAGTCGACATCCTTAGCCTCTTTTACCCGGGCCAGAACAACAAACAATTCCGGATCGATCTGGTTACTGAAGTCTGGTCCCAGAAGGTCAACTTTCTGTTCCTTGAGCACAAGCTTTTGGTACAACTCTGAGTTCTCACCAAAGGCAACCTGGGCCAAAAGATCCAACGCCAGTTTATCTTTCTTATCGTCGGCATAAGCGGGGCCGCGAAATGCGACCGCTACGATCGGCAAAGTGGGGGAAGGCCAATCGATATGAGCCGTGCGCGGTTCCGTCTGCGCTGGTTCCACGGGAATCTTGGCTTCGTAATCGCCGCGCTTCCAATCTCCAAAATACTTTTTCGTCAAATCCAGCGCGCGCTGCTGGGTTACGTCGCCCACCAATACCACCGTGGTGTACTCCGGACGATAGAAGCGTTTGAAGAACTCCTGACTGTATTCGAACTGGTTTGGCATGTCCTGAATGTCTTTCAGGTAACCCATCGTGGTGTGCGAGTAGGTATGAGTTTTGAAAGCAGTCTCGCGCAGCACTTCATAGAGTTTCGAAAATGGATTAGCGCTGTTCTTGTCGTATTCACCTTTTACGGCTAACGACTCGGTCTGAAACTCGGGCAGGGCATACTTAAGCCGTTGGAACCGATCAGCCTCCATTTTCATGATCTCGTCGAGATCGTCTTTGGCGAAAACCGCGTGGTAGACAGTGCGGTCGTCAGACGTGTAGGCATTGGTTTCAGCGCCCGCTCGCTTGAAGATCGCTTCGCGCTGATCGGCGGTGTAGTTCTCGCTGCCGCGAAACATCATGTGTTCGAAAAAGTGAGCGAAGCCACTCTTCCCCGGCTCAACCTCGTTACGCGAACCAGTGGCCACGACGATATAAAGCGCGACCAGGTTCGGATAATCCGTCGGCACTGTCACCAGTCGCAGGCCGTTTGGAAAATCGTCGATGGTGTAATTGTAAGGAAACAGTTTGCGCGGTTTCTGCGGCTCGCCGCGACTGGCCAACGTCAAGGCCGGCACACACATCAGCAAAGACAAGATGATCATTAATCTCATTCTGAAGTACTCCGTGACAGTAGAAATGATGTGGGGAACGGAGGCAGTATAGCGTAGTTTATTGGGAAGGAGGGAAGCGAGAAGCACTCGGCATGAAACGGCTTTGCCGCCGGATGTGAGGCGCGGCTTTGCCGCGCCCTATCCAGCACTCCGATTGTGGGGCTAGGCCCCGGCTGTCACTCTTTTCTTGTTGGGGAGCCGCGGAATCCTGGGCGCAGCCCAGACAAAGTTAAGTATACGTCTACGGCGCGGCAAAGCCACGCCTCACATCCGGCGGCAAAGCCGATTACCTAGTTATCGACTTCAGCGTCTGTATTAGGTATGTGTTTCAAGCTCACTACTAGCGCAAGAATTGCGATGGCCCAAGCCAGGCCCTTGATTACCGCCACCCAGACTGACGGAATTGGCGCGGGATCGGTTTCGTCTAGACTCAAGCCCCGCAATTGGCCAAAGAATGAATAGTAACCAAGTCCGCAGGCGACCCCCCAGGCGGCAATTAAAAATCTCTGGCCATCATGAACGTTGCGACCAGTTCGCCACGCGCCGTAAATGAGGAGTGCCCCCAGCAGATAGTCGTCGAAGAAATTTGCCGGGTTCTCTTGCCACGTGCTCCATCTGCGGATCGTTTCAGCGAGTGGCGCAATGACTCCGCCGATGTAGGCGAGGCGGCGACTAAATTCAATGGTGAGCATGATCGTTAGGTAGAGGTCTTCTTCGGCTGGCGCCATCCCGCTGGCGCTTCCGGCCAAACTTCATCAGGACTAACCGGATCAGGTTGCTGCGGACCGAGGCGCTGGGTATCGATATTGGCGACTACGAAGTTCTCTGGTGCCACGGGACTCCCGGCCAGCCGTCGCAGTAACGCCAATTGACCTGCGTGCGTCATAGCGTCGGACAACGGTCCTTGAAGTAAGCGCGCGGCAGTCATTTCTTCCAGCAGTGGTGCGTCGGCTTCCAGATGTGAGCCTAGATCCGCGAGCATCTCATGGAAGCGCTCGACCTCCTCCGACAGCGAGGGTAGTGGCGCAGGCCGGTAATGACCGCCTACAAAGAAGGTGCGCGCATATCCCAACACACTCGTCATGTGACAAACGAGCTCGGCTGGCGTTCTAACTTCTGATCCTGCGCGGAACTACCCAAAATCAGAGGGTGCATCTCGGAGCGCTTTTTGAGTGCGATACGCGAGTGCCGCCAGAAAGTGGCGTAAGAGGCTTCGTTGTTCTGGAGACGTCTGAGTCATGTTTGACGTGACAATGTTTCTCCGTTGCCAGAAATTGCGTAAAACTTAAGCGCAAAGACGCGAAAGGCGCGGAGGCGCAAAGG
>JBAPXA010000115.1:0-9944 GCA_049283975.1 Pyrinomonadaceae bacterium
GCGCGAGCTCCACTCGGATACACCAACTTTTGCCGTCGCACTGCGCGCCGCCCTCCGGCAGGCTCCAAAGGTGATTCTCGTTGGCGAGATGCGGGACAGGGAAACGATCGAAGTGGCCCTGGAAGCGGCTGAGACTGGGCACCTGGTTTTGTCGACTTTGCACACCATTGATGCGGCGAAGACCGTTGATCGCATCATCGGCGTCTTTCCCAAGAATGAAGAAAAGGTGATTCGAACGCGAATCGCGCAGTCGTTCCGTTTCATAGTCTCGCAACGCCTACTACCGAAACCGGACGGCAAGGGTCGAGTTGCGGCGGTCGAAATTCTCAAGTCGACGATGCGCACCCGCGAATACATCGAAAAAGGTGAAACCGAAGGGAAGTCGTTGATTGATGCGATGGAGCAGGGAGATCAAGAGGGGATGCAAACGTTTGATGGCGTGCTGGAGAAGATGATCCGGCAAGGTGTAGTTACTAAAGAAGCGGCGATGCCTTATGCCACAAATGCAAACAACTTGCTCCTCAGGCTCAACGATATGGGCGGTAGCGTCACAGCCCCCATCAAAGAAGCACCTCCCGAAGCCGACTCCATGCTGGACCTAATCGAGCGCTGACCCGCGCGCCCACGGGACGCGCCTGCGGATTTTCAAGCAAAGGACACTAACCAGCACTTGAGCCGGCGTTGTGAGCTGCGCCGGCTCGCAGTATTATTCCAATCTCTCCTTGGGTATTCCCGACTCAGCGAATTCTAGGGCATGCTTTCTAAGTTCCGCGTAATCTCCTTCCTCCTGGCTTTGGTTCTCGGCGCGACTGCCCTGTTGCCCGCGGTTTCCTTTTCGCGAAGCGAAGGCAATCCAGACATCCGCATTGATGTTCCCGACGCTGCCCGTGTGCGCATTGATAATCCCTTTGGAGCAATTGCCGCCACGGTGTGGAAAGAGAAGTACGTGTCGGTGGCTGCGAGCATAGAAGGCGGCGCCGCTGCATTCCGGCGCTCACCGATCGTCATCGACAACCGCAATCAGCTACTTCTGATTTCAGTGGTGCGGACTCCACTTGATCCTCCGGTTGCAATATCACTGACAGTTAAGCTTCCCGAGAGCGTGCTGGTTGAGATGAGCACCGGAGCGGGGGCGCTGCTGATTCAGGGGTTGCCGGCATCAGCCTCCTTGAAATCTGCCGCCGGCGACATCCGTGCAGATCTGCCCAACCCGCTGGATGCTGACATAAGTGCGCGATCGGTTTCCGGCATCATCCGTTCGGAGTTGGCCGCTCCTCTTGGTGCTGGAGGACATCTGTTGCAAACACGCGAGGGCAGCGGCGTCCATCTCCTGAGGATCAATACCGATCGCGGCTCAATTATTCTCAGTCAGCCAGCCGTTGCAGTGGAGCAGCCAGTGGCACGGCGCGATCCGCCACGCTTGGCCGGCGCGGAACCAAGCAAGGGCGCCGGCACACCAGCGACAAGTGCTGAAACTGAGGAAATTAGTGAAGGCGATATCATTAGAGTTGATTCACAGCTGACAACCCTCAACGTCAGTGTGATCGATCGTAATACAAGCCGAGGCGTGACGGGCCTTACGCAAAGAGACTTCGAACTTCTTGAAGATGGCACGAGACAGGAGATCGTCCAGTTTGAATCATCGGAAGCTCCTTTTGACCTGGTGCTTCTGATCGATGTTTCTGGCTCCACCCGCGATAAAGTTAAGTTGATTCGTGCCGCTGCCCTTCGCTTTGTGGCCGCTGCCCGGCCTTCTGATCGCATAGCAATTATTTCTTTTGCTGGTCAACCAACCCTGGTTTCTCCCTTTACACTAAATCGCGAACTCTTGCGGCAAAGGGTTGAAGGCATTGACACCGCAACGGGTGATACAAAGGTTTACGACGCTATTGAGTTTGCACTAAGACAAATCCCCGCGGGGACGATAGGTTCACGGCGCACTGCTCTTGTGCTCATGAGTGACGGACTTGATGGCTCAATGGAAGGCGTTCAGGGTGATGGTTCGCAGGTTTCGTATAACGAAGTGCTTGGGCACGTGCGCGAATTTGACGGTGTGCTTTATTCTCTGTGGCTGAACACGGAATACGAAGCGCTCAGTCCGCTCGACACTCAGCCGGAAGCTTTCGATCAGAGTCACGAGCGCATGAAAGGAATGGCCGACGCTGGTGGCGGTGCATTTTATGAGGTAGATCGTCTCGAAGATCTCGCCGGTTCGTATGAGCGCGTGGTTGCAGATCTTGGCACCGTGTACAGCCTAGCTTACCGGCCGACAAACAAAGCGCGCGACGGGAAGTGGCGAACGATCCGCGTCAACGTGGCACGTCCTGCAGCAGTAGCACGAGGCAAACATGGCTACTTCGCGAATTAATGTGAAACTGCTCGGCAGAGTTCTTCAGCTCGGTCTGATTTGTGCTTTGTCATTGCTGCCTGTTCTAACTCGTGCGCAAGGCACCGAACCTAATGAAGTCATTCGTGTTGATTCTGATCTAGTAGATCTCAGGGTTAGTGTGGTGCGGCGGGAACCCATCAATCCCGTGGGTGAACTAAAACAGTCTGACTTCCTAATACTTGAAGACGGCAAACCGCAGGAGATTACTTTCTTCGCGGGCGAAAAGGAACCCTTTGACCTGATCCTCTTGCTCGATCTGTCAGGTTCCACTTCGAAGAAGCTGAAGCTGGTAAGGAAATCGACTGAGCGATTCGTCGAAGCGACGCGCCCCATTGATCGCGTAGCGATCGTGACCTTCACTGATGTGCCACAAGTCGTTTCGCCGCTGACTCTGGATCGAGAGGCACTGAAGAAGTCGATAAAGAAGATTACGGAACCGAGCGGCGGTACAAACTTTTGGGATTCGATGCGTTTCGTGCTCGACTCTCGAGCGACGAATGGCATGCGTCGTCGGGCGGTCGTGGTGATGACGGACGGGGTCGACAATGCGCTGCCCGATGTCTTTGGGGACGGCTCGCGAACATCCTTTTCAGAGCTGCTGGAAAGAGTGCAGGCTTCCGATGTAATCGTGTTTCCAGTTTATTTGGATACGGAGAAGGAGGAAGTCAAACGACATCGTAGTCCCGCAAGTGCCTATGCCATTGCGCGCGAGAATCTCAAGCAGCTAGCCGACATCGGCGGGACGAGTGTGTATACAGCAAAAGAGCTGAAAGATTTGGAAAGCGTGTACGACCAGGTAATTAAGGACTTGGGCACCGTTTATAGCCTCGGTTACCGCTCAAACAATACATCCCGCGATGGCAAATGGCGCTCAGTTACTGTACAGGTTATTGGCCGACCAGAAGTGAGCGCTCGTACCAAGCGTGGTTACTACAGTCGACTCGAAAATTGAAATTCCGTGTTCTGGTGCGGGATATTGGTTGAAAATTGGTTCAATGGGTCTATAATGCGGCTGCGGTAAACTCCCCAGAAAACGCAGCCTCCGCCCGGTTAAAAGGAGATCCTTCCATGCGAAAAACCTCCACCTCTGTCTTTATCCTGTTTTGTGCCATCTTAGTCGTGATTTCGGGAGTTGCGACCGCCTTTGCCCAGAAGGAGGCGTCGCGGGGACAGACTCGTGATCGTTTTATTATTTCGGCGCGTGCGGGCGGTGTGAATGCGGTCACGGGAAAGACAGGAGTGCATTCGAAGGGAAGTACCAATTGGGAAGAGCTCACCATCAAGGACAATCTCGAGGGCGGCGATGTAGTCAAAACCGGATTGGACGGCCGAGTTGAGATCTTGCTCAATCCGGGCTCCTACATGCGCGTGGGCGAGAATTCTGAGTTTGAGCTGACTAGTAACTCCCTGGACAATCTCGAAGTGCGCGTGATTCGCGGCACTGCGATTGTCGAAGCTACTGGCGCGGAAGATACCGAACTCCTCATCAACATCACGACGCCGCACGCAAAGATGGCCATCGTGCGGCGCGGCCTTTACCGGGTGAATGTTGTGCCTGGCGATGTCACTGAGGTTATTGTCAGGAAGGGACGTCTGCTTTTGTCTGATCCAGACGCCAAGATTAAAGCCGGCAAGAAGCTCATCTTCAGTGGCAATTCCTATTCAGTGGCCGAGCTTACCGACGCCGAAAAGAAAAAGATGGACAGCCTGGATCTTTGGAGCAAAGACCGGTCACAGGTTGTGGCAAAGGCCAATGAGGCATTGACTTCAAGAGATCGACGACTCTTGCGCTCTGGTTTCTCCAGCGGTTTCGCCAGCGATTGGGCGTTCCGCTTCTCACCACGAATCGGCGGGATTTGGTTCCTGGATTCGGCTTGTGGTTTCTATTCCTTCATGCCGTTTTATGCGGGTTGGGGCTCACCGTACGGTCGCTCGTATCCATTTTCCTTCTACAGTGGATATTGGTGGCAGGTTCGCAACTCGTATTGGCCGACCCAGCGTGGCTATTTCCCCGACATTGGCACTGGTGGTTCGACTGGAATCGGCGGCAAGAGTATCCCCGTATTTTCGCCGGGAGCAGGTTCGACGGGCCGCGGCTCCTTCCCGAAGGGCAGCGGAGGCGGCAAACAGCTCCCCTAAGAGCGTCAGCGGCTTCTTTCAGTCACCAGTCCGTTCAGAACATTATTAACAATCGTTAGTACTTCGGCTCGGCTCAGGCCCGCAAGCAGCAGGTCTGTGAGTGCCGCCCGCACCTTCGCATGTTGCCGCTCTTCGACCGTTTGCCCCGTTACGTGAGACACCACCACCGCCCCTGAACCATGCCTGATCCGAATTAGTCCTTCCTTTTGAAGTTGCCGGTAAGCAAATGCGATCGTGTTGAGATTGACGCCCAAATCTGCGGCGACCTGCCGCACGGGCGGCAAACCAGAGCCGGACGCAAGCTCCCCACGTGCAATCAGTTCCTTGATACCGTCGACAACCTGCCGATACATCGGTCGACCATCACGCTCGTCAATAGTTATGTACATAGACCCTCCGAGATTGTCTGTTGCCTCTATACACCATACAATCCCGTAGTGTCTAGCAAATTCTTTAGGATTTAGTGAGTTTGTTGGCGAGCTCGAGCGCGGCTCGAGTGACACTGGCGAGTCCTGGGCCGGCGTCGGCTGTGTCACCCACCATATGAACATTGTCGAGGAACGTGGATCCACCGGAAAAGAGCGGCGGCCTAAGTCCCGGCCAGGTAATCATGCCCAACTTACGGCGAGTGAGCTCGTAACAATCCAGCGGGGTCGACGACTCAATGACCTCGACGCCATCCGCAAGCTCAGGCAGGGCTTTGTGAAGTTGCTGCCAGACCGCCTCGAGCTTGGTCTGGTCCTGCTCCTCAAGTTCCTCAGCGCTCTCATGAAACGTGAACCACTCCTCGACATCCGTGAAAGTCAGGACCGTTGCAGCCCGTTTTCCTACCGGCGCCCGGGGATCCCATGACGGCGCAGTGGCAAGGATGAATTGCGACTCCGGAGGAAAATCAGACTCGTGTTCCGAAAGGGCCACGATGCGATCAGAAACAAGGTTCGCCGCGGTGGCTTCATTGATTCCGAGATAAACCAGGTAGGCACCCCACCCCTTCATCGACCCAACCAGTTTTCGAATCTCAACTGGAGTGCGATTCAAACCCACTAACTTCCCCAGCGTGTCCCACACGGTCAGGTTGCTAATGATGGCACGTGAGGCGGCGATCGTTTCTCCTGTTAGCAAATCAATGCCCTTGGCTCGACCGGCAGAATCGTATGCGAGCCGCAGGACGGGAGTATTCAAGCGTACCCGACCGCCACACTGCCTGATTGCCTCTGCCAGACGGTTAGCAAGCGCGGCGGCACCGCCTTGAATGGAGTAGTTGCCCCTGCGGGGGATAGTTAGCGCGAAGGCAGCGCGCTGGAATTCGCAGCTCGCACTGGAAGACTGGGCGAGCAGTTGCAATTGCGCGTCAATGAATTGGCGAAAGCGCGCAGAAGTATTCGCAAGGTTCTGCGAGACCATTTGCGCTGCGTCACACGCCTTTCCCGTTTTCAAGCCTTCGGTCATAGCCGAGCACTGCCGGTAGAACGAGATAGCTTCGTTTGCGCACTCCGGGAAAGCTGTCAGCAATGCCGCGAAAAACTGATCGTCATCAGCAACGACAGGCACGTCCACGCCATCAGGCAAGCGCACTACGTAAGCCGGAGTCTCAAGCCGAACCTGTGGTTGAGCGACAGGTAATTCTGAAAAGACTTGATCGTGAATTTCACCCGGTTCCCAGCACGGATAAATTCCCACGCCCGGGTCAAAGGTGTAGCCGAAACTTTCAACTGGAGCCACGACTCCGCCCACCTGGGATCCGCGTTCAAACAGACAGACATCCACGCCGCGAGCCGCGAGCAGGGCGGCGACAGTTAGTCCGCTGATGCCGCCGCCCACGACTACGACTTCGTGAACCATCGATTAGAAGAGTCCTAAGCGGTGTAATAAGACGAGTGTCGGCGCGGGATCGGGAAGGGGCGCACTGCTGGGAAGGTAAGGTTCGACGAGCAGAATCACTGACTGAATGCCGTTGAAAATAAAGTGAATGACGACACAGGGAAGGAGCCGGCCGCTCTTGGCCCGTACGACAGTCAGCGCCACGCTAAGGAAACCAACCGCCGCAAGCACACCGATGTTAGGCCAGTACTGCGGCACATGAATCAAGGTAAAAAGCGCCAACGTTGCGATGCCTGCAATCATGACGCCGGTTAGCCTTTGCAAAGCCGCGAAGAGAACACCGCGATAGATGAACTCTTCGACAAAGGGCGCTGTGAAAACGGCTAGAAATGCGATTGCGTAGCGCGCTGCGAGCGAGCTATTGATGATTTGCTCGAGCTGAGTTGGTTTGTCAGCCCCCACCAGTTTGGTGATTGCCACTGCCGCGCCAAAGAGCAGGACACCCAACAAAACGCTGATCCAGCGCCAGGAGCGAGTGGGCCATTCACAACCGATCGAGCTCAGGAAGGGATATTTTCCGAGGCGCGTGACCAGGGCCCAGACAAGTCCGAACGTCAACAAGTGAATCGGCAAAAGGGAAACAACCTGTAAGACGACCGCTGTTTTGTCGGTGAGGGCAAATTGCGCAAAGGCTTGCGGAAAATTCGGATCGGTAAAATTCAACCCACGTTGAAAGGCATAAGGAATTAGAAAAATGAGTGGCACGATCGCCAGCAGAACCAGACTAAGAAACCATACGAGCAAGGCACCGCCAACGCCCCAAGGCGGATTGTTGGCGTCAAACTGCGGTTGTGGACGTAAGACCGGTGAGGGGAGCAGCGAATCGTTAAGCGGGACCGCAGCGCGATCGATCTGGTTGTCCATGGGCACGGGTTCGAGTGTATGAGGGAACGTGAAAGTGGTCAAACGTGAAGGACCAAGTTCGAAGTTCAAAGTTCAAAGTTCCCTGACACCCGACAACCTGAAACCTGAAACCCTTCCTATACCGCAGGATATTCCATCTCCAACATCGAGGGACCAAGACGTGGGGCCGCCAACATCAACCCAATGATCGTCTTCGCATCTTCAATCTCGCCATCGGTGATCATTTCCAAAGCTTGCCGGACTGGCAGTCGCACCACGTCCAGCAGTTCGTCGTCTTCTAATCGTTGCTCGGTTTTCGTCATGTCAGTTGCCAGGTATAGCCACATCTTTTCTTCGCAAAACCCCGGCGAGACAAAAAACTCGGACAACTTCTCGAGCCTACCGGCCACGAAACCCAGCTCCTCCTCAAGTTCGCGGGCAGCGCCCTTTTCCGGGCGTTCACCGCGATTCAAAGTCCCAGCCGGAGCCTCCAGGAGATAACGAACCGCCGGATGCCGATACTGACGCACCAGGGCGATGGTGCCGTCGGGAAAGGCCGGAATGATCACGGCGCTACCGGGATGATGCACCACCTCTCGTTTGTATGTGGTTTCACCTTCGCGAACGGTATCGACGGTCACGTCAAAAACGCGGCCGCGAAAGATTTCCTCGCTCGCGACAATTTGCGGTTGTTGCTCTGGTGTCATAGCGCTGTCAGTGGTCAGTGGTTAGTGGTTAGTTGTCAGTTAAAAGTGGTAGCGCAGAAGATCCGTCGTTTGCTTTTAACGCAGCCTGCGCGTCACCGACTAGATAGAGTGATCCGGTGATGCAAATTAGGTCGTCAGCAGGAGTAATCTCTTTCGCGATGTTAATGGCTTCTGTAACTGATTTGGCAGTGTGAACTTCAACAACGCCTTCCACCGCCGCCAATTTTTGTAGAGTCTCGGTTGTAGCTGCACGTGGGTTTGCCTGTTGTGCTAACACGATGCGCTTGGCTGTGGGAAAAAGAATGCTCGCCATTTGTTCCACGTTCTTATCAGCCATCGCTGAGAAAATCATCGTTATGGGCTGAGTCACAAACGCATCGAGGTAGGCGCGTAATGCGCGAGCCCCGGCGACATTGTGCGCACCATCAAACAGCAAAGCCGGCCTACCGGGCCACAACTCCAGCCGCCCAGGGTGTTTCGCAGTTTCTATCCCCGCGACAATTGCCTTTGCTGCGATTCTAAAGCCACGCTCTCGCAGCGACTCGGCAAGACGAATCGCGACCGCAATATTATCGAGCTGATGCAGTCCTCGCAGTGCAACTCGTACTCGGGGGTAGCGGTCCTGTTTCGTTGCAAAGGTTACCAGCATCCGGCCATCGCTGCTCGTCTCGTCAACATTAAATTGACAATCCCCCAGGCTCGGATTCACATCATTGCTACTGCAAGCGCGCAGTATCACCTCAAGAGCTTCAGGCGACTGGTTACCAATAATCGCAGTGACGCCCGGGCGAATGATCGCAGCTTTCTCCGCCGCAATACTTGCCAGGGTGTCGCCCAGGTATTGTTGGTGATCGAGTGCGATGGGAGTGATGGCGACTATGTCGGCGCCAGCCGCAGTAGTTGCGTCAAGCCGACCCCCCAAACCCGTTTCGAGTATGGCTAGCTGTATATTTTTGTTTTTGAATTCGGCAAACGCAATTGCAGTCACCTGTTCAAAAAATGTTGGCACTGCCTCAATCTGCTGCGTTGCCACCAGGCGTTCTGCGGTGTCCCGCACCACTGAGGCTACGCTGGCAAATTCCTCTTTAGATATTTCCACGCCGCCGACACGGATGCGTTCCGTGATGGAAACCAGATGGGGGGAAGTATAAAGACCGGTCGTGATGCCCGCAGCGCCACAAATTGAATCAAGCACAACTGCAGTTGAGCCTTTCCCGTTGGTGCCGGCTATCTGGACTGCAGGATACGATTTCTCCGGATGATCGAGAGCCGCCAGCAGCAGTTCGATGTTGCGTAAACCCAGCTTAATCGCCAGGGTTTCGTGGCCGAGGTCGAGCAGGTAGCGAAGAGCCTGACTGAACTCCATTGACATGCGGGGTTAAGAGATCTCGCGGCAGTCGTTGACCGGCTATTTTCGTGAGGCACTGCCCACCAGCGTGCTTGACGCTTCCGTCTCGCCGGTGATTTCCGGATTCATCATGAAATTGAGCAGTTGGATGATGAAGTCGCGCACTTCACGTCGATCTACAATGGCGTCGAGCATGCCGTGCTCGAGCAGAAACTCCGACTTCTGAAAGTCCTTGGGCAGTTTCTGGCGAATCGTTTGTTCGATCACGCGTGGCCCCGCAAATCCGATCAAAGCTTTGGGTTCGGCGATGATGAAGTCACCGAGCATCGCAAAGCTTGCAGTAACGCCACCAGTGGTTGGATCTGTTAAGACGGAAATAAAAGGAAGCCGAGCATCGTCCAGCACCGCCAGCGCTGAAGAGATTTTTGCCATCTGCATCAACGAGAGTGTGCCTTCCTGCATGCGCGCTCCACCCGACGCAGAAAAGATTACAACCGCGCCACGTTCCTGAATTGCACGCTCGATCAAACGCGTTACCTTCTCGCCCACAGCAGAACCCATTGACCCGCCGATGAACGACATATCCATCGCACCCGCAAGGACCAGATGGTTTCCGACTTTACCCTTGCCACTGATG
>JBAPXA010000116.1:0-3975 GCA_049283975.1 Pyrinomonadaceae bacterium
AGTCTCAGGTCTCAAGTCTCAGGTCTTAAGACTCAGGTCTCAAGACTCAAGTCTCAAGACTCAAGTCTCAAGACTCAGGTCTAAAGACTCAAGAAGGCCTTTCAGACCTGAAACCTGAAACCTGAAACCTAAGACCTGAGACTTGAGACTTGAGACCTGAGACTTGAAACTTCAAATGATCGATCCCACCCTCAGCGAATGGCTCAACCTGATCACGCGCTGGATTCATGTGTTTGCCGGGATCATGTGGGTCGGCACCACCTACTACTTCACCTGGCTGGATGCGCGGCTCACGGAAGAAGAAAAGGCGGTCGCTAACACAGGTTCACCGGCACAGATTTGGATGGTGCACAGCGGCGGCTTCTATGTTGTGGAGAAGCGCAAGATCCCGGATGAGCTATCGCGCAAGCTGCACTGGTTTCGCTGGGAAGCAGGCACCACCTGGTTAAGTGGAATGGCGCTGCTGATCATTGTGTTCTATCTCGGTGGCGGGGCGCTGGTCGATCAAGACGTCAGTAGCATTAGTGTGAACGCGGCGATTGCATTGGGAGTTGGGGTGTTGGTGGTGGGCTGGATCGTCTATGACCTGCTGATGCTTTCGCCCTTAAGGCAGAATGAAAAACTTTTTGCAGTCCTTGCTTACCTGATTATTGTGGCCGTCGCGTATGGCCTCACGCGCGTGCTCAGCGGACGTGCTGCTTATATTCATGTGGGTGCGATGTTTGGCACGATCATGGCAGCCAACGTCTGGATGCGAATTCTGCCGGCGCAGAAGAAGATGATCGCGGCGATTAAGGAAGGGCGAAAGCCTGACGATGCACTTTCGGGTCAAGCCAAGCTTCGTTCCAAGCAGAACACGTTCATGGCCGTGCCAGTGGTTTTCATTATGCTGAGCAGCCACTTTCCCGGCGTCACCTACGGCGAACGCAACAACTGGCTCATCCTCTCGATTTTGATTCTCGCCGGCTGGATCGCAGCGAAGTTCATCAGACGGGCATAGATTAGATTGGCTAACAAAAGCGACCGCCAAGGCGCCAGGAAACGCAAAGAGCGCCAAGAGTTTGTGACCATGGCCATGAATCGAAGGCCATATGCGATCTGATACAGGTAATGCGCAGTTCGGAAGGGTGGCTTGCCCCCGCCTCAATTTTGAATGCCATTCAACCCGCGGGGTAAACCACCCTTCCTGACTGCATTTTCTAATCACCGTTATCACTTCGCCAAGGGAAAGATCGGCTCGATATCTGTGGGCACGTTTTGCATCCGATCCAAAGCGCGCTGCATCGGCGGTCGAATGACTGCATATTTGTCCAACATCGCCTTCGCTTTGTCGTAAGAGCCTTCAGCTTGAATCGTTAGAATCTCGCTCGTTAGTTTCCGCACCGCGTCTTTAACTTTAGCGTCATTGATGCTGAAGGTTCCGGTCCGGTCATCCACTTCGATCGCGCCTTCATCGGTTAGGTAATTGAACTGCATTGCAATGCCCTTGCCGTGTGCTTCGGTGATGCCAAAACGCACCGAGCGAAAGGCGCTGGCAAGAAAAGTCGTATAAAGCGAGCGCTCCATCTGCTTTTCCACCACGCCCTTATCGATCAGATACTGCAATGCCCAGAGTCCGGTGATGTCTGCTTTCGCTTCTTCGAAAGCCGATGACAACTCTTTCAATTGCTTGCGCACAGTCGTGTCCTGACCATTGACTTTGATGTTGTGCGGTCCGAGGCCGTGCATTAACTCGTGCGCAAGGATGTGGGTGAAAAACGCCTCGAACGAGAGGTGGGGCTGATGCGCACGCGCCAGCACTACACGCGAGATCGGCACCAGCGTCTTTTGGAATTTGGCCTGCTGCACGTTCTTCAACATCGTGCGCTTCGAGCCCTTTTCTGCAACCACGCGTTCGTCGTTGGGCAAATTAAACGCTGCCGTCTGCACGCCACTATTGCCCTCGCCCGCGCCGAAGATCTCGTTGACGACTCTGATCGGTGAGGCGGCGCCAAGTTTGGGATTTCGATAACGAGCTTCCAATGGCAAGTTGTCTTCCAATTCCTGTAGATAACGACTGAACTTTCCCAGCTTTGCTGATTCCGCCTGATCCCGCAGCGTCACATAAGCTTCAAATGCAGCTTTGTAACTGAAGAGTTCGTCTTCATAAGTCTCGTAAGGTCCAATCGTGATTTCGATCGGCGAATCAAGCTCCATCCAGGCCACATCACTTTCGTAGTAATCATCTGAGGCAAAAGCAGCAGCGCGTTTGCTGAGATAGTCTTTCAAGGTCTTGTTCGTAGTTAACCCTGCGGCTTCGTTAAGAAGCTTGGCGGCCGGCACCAGGAATTCCGCGTAGGCCTGGCTGTAAGGAACGGTCATTAGCTTGTTATCGGGGCCGCGGTGGATCAGATAGAAAAACCCAGTGGCTTTTTGCTTATCCGCGTCTGCAAGACCTGCCACCCATGTTTCAAACTCCTGCTTGCTCATATCCTCCGGATAATAGTTGGCGAACGGCGGTTTTGCCTGCGGCACGCCTTCGATGAATGGCTCGTTGTGATCAAGGCGCGACCAGGGCCCATTGTTAATACGGAAGTAGTGCAGCCGTTGCCTGCCAGCGGCGGTGTTATCAGCCTCGAGCTTTTGCTTAAGCGCCTCGTTACCGCTCCAGACCTGGCGCAGAAAAAGCGGATCCAAAAGTCTTGCAGCGGCGATGATCTTTGTCAGCGCTTTGCGATCACCCGGCGACAGTTGCGAGATGTCCGCTGTCAGCACTGTTGGTGAGAAGCGCGCGATCTTCTTCGCCAGTTCCGGATCACCCGTCGGCTTCCGTCGAGGTTTCTGCTGACTAAGGATGGTCATGGCAAGACTAACAATGAGTAGCAGCGACACTAGGATTTTTGGAAAGCACATAAGTTGATCTCCGGCAATTTGCGGTCGGGAAGGGGGCCTGCCCCCGCTCTTTTATCTTCCTTCTTGGCTTAGCGTTTCAGAGTAGCTGTTGCTTTAATGCTGATTGGTAATCAAGGTTGCGGCGGGGCAGGTTCCCCTTCCCGTCCTGCAAATTTCCTACAGGTTTTGCCTATTATTCAAAATCTTCACAAAGGAACCGGACCGCAGTTCAGCAACGGTCAAACCCGACAGCTCTATCGCTTCTTCCTGGGTGATCGCGCCGGAATTGTTGGCGCGCAGAAAGTAGTTGAGCAAGCCCTGACCGGTAGCAGCGTCGTCGAAGACATCACCTACGAGAGTCGCTTTCGCGGCCTTGTCGACAAAGTTCTTTAGTCGTTCGGAGGCGGCGTCCAAACTCTCCAGGAAGAATGCGTAAATAGCGGCGTAACGTGTCGGCAATTGCGCCGGGTGCAAATCCCAACCCTGATAGAAACCATTCTCGAGTGAGTGTTGCACGTGATCGTAATGCAGTTTCCACGCGCGTTGCACCACCATGCGATTCTCTTCGATCTGTTCCAAGGTTAGTCGCGGTCCGCCTTCAACAAAGCGATGTGGTGCCACCGGCATTATGTTGGTAGCGCCGTCGGAGAGCCAGATGCCGGTGCCACCAAAAGAAACCTGCATCATGTGCTTCGCAAAGTCGCAGGCCGGATGCATCATGTGTTGATGGGCTGCGGTGATGCTGCAACTCGCCGTGTAGTCGTAAGTACCAAAGTGCGCCGCAATGCAACGGCCGCGCGTCGCCGCTAACAAAAGCGGCAAGTTAATTTCGCCGTGAGCATTGATGATCGATTGCGTGGTTTCGATCATCAGCTCCAACTTCAGTGAGCCGGAAGCCAGGCCTGTTTCTTTTTCCAGTAGCTCAAAAAGATCTGCCAGGGCACTTGCTTGTTCTGGAATCGTGATCTTGGGCAGCGTCACCACAAAGTTCTCGGGAAGCTTGCCGCCGCTTTTTTCCAAAAGTGTCGAGACAAAAATATCGAGTGTGCGAACGCTGCGCGCGCGCAGTTCTTCATTGAAGGGTTTGATTCGAATCCCGATGAA
>JBAPXA010000117.1:0-8256 GCA_049283975.1 Pyrinomonadaceae bacterium
AACCGAATCTCGAACGTCAGCTTCCGGTCGACATTAAAGTTGAAGGCCGGCCGGCCCCCGGCTTTGAGTTGATTAGCTCAACTGCGCAGCCGAATATAATCAATGTTAGCGGTCCCGCAAGCCTTATTGAGAAATTGCAGCAAGCGCCCACCGAACTTATTTCCATCGAAGGCAAGAAAGGCAACTTCACAGCTTTAGGCGTAACGATCGCGATCCCCGACCCCCGGATTGAGGTGGAGAATCCCGTCGTCGATGTGGCCATCGAGATCGGCGAAAAGAAAAGCCCGGCCAATACGCCAGTTAGTTCAAGTTCACGCTTCGGGTACTACCTGATTGCTACTAAAGTCCGAACTAGCAGTGCTCGATCTGCGCATCAGATTCAATGACCCCTCTCAGCAACGGCACTCCTAATGACCACTTCAACTAAACGACGGCTCTTTGGTACTGATGGTGTGCGCGGTGAAGCAGGACGCTTTCCTCTCGACGCCGCCACAATGGAGACTATTGGTGCCTCGCTCGCAACCCAGCTCGGCAACTCACCTTTGATCGTTGTCGGTCGCGATACTCGCGAATCAGGGGGGTGGTTGGAGAGAGCTTTGATTGCGGGTGCGCTGAGCCAAGGTGCGCGCTGTGAATCCGCCGGGGTCATTACCACACCGGGCGTTGCGTTTCTCACGCGCAGCCTCGACGCACAAGCCGGCGTAGTCATTAGTGCTTCGCACAATCCTTATCAGGACAATGGTGTAAAGATTTTCGCACCTAGCGGTCGGAAGCTGGACGACGAGACCGAGCGCTTGATCGAAGCTGACATTTTTGCGGCCCAGGACTCGCCGCCGGCAAAAGCTCAACGAACATTTTCGACTGTAGATCACAGCGCCGAGCTTTGCGCTCGCTATCTGACGTTCCTTGAAAAAGAAATCGGCGCGGGCTTGTCGCTGCGGGATCAAGTCATAGTAGTGGACGCAGCGAACGGCGCGGCCTCGCAATTGGCACCGGAGTTATTCGCAAGGCTCGGTGCACGCGTGATTGCCATAAACAATCAACCAGATGGCCGTAACATTAATCTGAATTGCGGCTCGCTCCACATCGAAGGCTTGCAGCAGCAGGTTATCGCAACCGGCGCCACGCTTGGCGTTGCCTATGATGGTGATGCTGACCGTGCGCTTTTCGTTGATGCGGAGGGTGAATTCGTTGACGGCGATGCGACCCTGTGGGTCTTGGCTAACAATCTCCACGCGCGCGGCGAGCTCAAGCAAGAACTGGTCGTGGCTACTGTGATGAGTAACATCGGACTGGAAATCGCTTTGCGGTCGCGCGATCTGAAGTTGGTACGCACGGACGTGGGCGATAAGTATGTGCTTGAAGAACTACTTCGCTCGGGCGCAAGTCTCGGGGGCGAACAGTCAGGGCACATCATCTTCCCAAGCATTAGCCTGGCGGGTGACGGAATGATCACCACGCTCTGTTTGCTCCGCGCCATGACAGATGAGAAAAGGCCGCTGCACCTGTTGACGAAAGGATTCCAGCGCTTTCCGCAAATCCTGGTCAACATCAAAGTGCGCGAAAGACGGCCATTTACAGAGGTCCGGGCGATTAGAGATCTCGCACGAGAAACTGAAACACTGCTCGGCGAAAAGGGCCGCTTGTTGCTGCGCTACTCGGGCACTGAGTCGCTGGCCCGGGTGATGATCGAAGGGGAAAACCAGAGTGACATTGAACGCTATGCAGGGGATCTGGCAGCGGTAATTCGCGAGCAACTCGGCTGAGTCTTACGACTGATCAATGCAATTTCTACATCTAGCACACTGAAAAAATTTCATGCTCTGCGATCCTGGAAGTCGTGTTTTTTCGATCAGAAAACGACCCTTGCGAAAGAACTTAAGCGAAAGCCGCGAGCGCGCATATAGTTTTCCAGTCTGTTGCACGGCACAGCCGTTGCGATGTATATTGTGGGGCAAGAGAGACGGTTGGTGAATCCTCCGTCTCAAGTGGTTGCTGGGGTGAGGACAGTGACCACAAAAATGGATGGGCGCGACGCACTCCCACGTATGTCGCGCCCATCCGCTTTTTCACAAGCCTTCAGACTTTTTTCACTGTATTCTTAAGACTTCGCACGCTGTTTTCCGGCGCCGAATTGAGCTAAGCGATCAGTGAAGCGGAGTCTGTTAGTGCCCACCAAAACCCTGAAAGTAAACGTCAACCTGGCCCGCGAGCAGCTTCACTACCAGATCCATATTGGTCACGATCTTTTGGCAGAGGCCGGTGGCATTGCCCGCCTGGCCCTCGGCTCCCAAACGCGTCGCACAGTCGTCGTTTCTAATCGAAGAGTCTTTGATCTCTACGGCGACAGGCTAACCCGCAGCCTCAGGACCAATGGCTTTCAAGTCTCGTCGTGGCTAATGGGAGATGGCGAGAGATTCAAGTCAGCAGGTACGACGGAAAAAGCAGTTGAGGCTTTTAGCGCGGCCCGTCTGGAACGTACTGACGCCGTAATTACTCTCGGTGGCGGAGTGGTCGGAGATCTCGCTGGTTTCGCCGCGGCAATTTACCTTCGCGGAATTCCTTTGATTCATGTGCCGACGACAATAACTGCTCAAATTGATTCCGCAATCGGCGGCAAAACGGGAGTTAACCTGCCGCACGCCAAGAACGCGATCGGCTCATTTCATCAGCCAAAAGCGGTAATAATCGATGTGGCAACGATCAAAACGCTCCCGCGCCGCGAGTTAGTTGCCGGCTGGTGTGAAGCGGTCAAGAATGGCACGATCGGCAGTCTTAAACTTTTTCAGCAGACCGTAATGTTCTTGTCTCAATCCGAAAATAGGGTTACCTCGCCGGAGTTAGTCAGTCTGATCAAATCTCATTGTGAGTTCAAAGCCGGCATCGTTACCGGAGATGAACGCGAGGACGCGAATAGAACTGACAAGCGATCGCGACGGGTGCTCAACTTCGGACACACGATTGGCCATGCGCTTGAAGCGGCCACAAACTACCGACGATTTCGTCATGGTGAGGCGGTTGGTCATGGGATGCGCGTCGCGGCTGAGATTTCAAAAAGCATGGGCTTGCTTTCAGCATCGGAGTTAAGATTACTAAGTAACGGAATCGATTTGTGTGGTCCGTTGCCGCCAGCGAATGATATGGACTCGAATGAAATCCTGCGTCTGACGCAAGCCGATAAGAAAAAATCACGGGGGAGCGTGCAATGGGTGTTGCTCGAAGGGATTGGCCAACCGCGAATAATAGCGGACCAGGAAATACCTCGACGTTTGCTTCGGGACGCGCTGCGTCGCGGCCTTACGTCCATTTCCTGAGTGACACTAGAGGACGATAGACATGGTGAGAATTTCAAAGTCAGGAGAACGCGGCAGCGCTCGAATAAAGTTTATTCTTTTTATGGCGCTGGTTATTTCCGGCGCATACATCGGTTATGTCTCAATTCCCGTTGCGTACAACGCCTACGTTTGGAAAGATCTAATGCAGCACAAAGTTGATGTAGCCGCGACGCAGGGATATCCAGCCAGTTGGGTGAACGATCAACTCAAGAAGAGTGCGGTTGAGTACGGCATTCCTGCCGAGGCCGAAATTACCGCCGGCCCCCTGGATCAACGAATCCAGGTGCGAGTTCAGTACACTAAGCCGATCGAGTTTCCCGGTTACACCTATGAGTACCAATTCGATCACACCGTAAAGAGCACCGAGTTTCTGACCATCAAATAGTTAGGCTGGTATCAGAGATAAAAAGGGCGCTGGATTCTTTCCAGCGCCCTTTGTTATTTAGCTCAACGAGAGAGGTTATCTTTGCGCGCCATCGAGAAACGCCTTCAGCTTTCGCGAGCGAGAAGGATGACGCAATTTGCGCAGAGCCTTCGCTTCGATTTGCCGAATGCGTTCGCGAGTTACGGCAAAGTGTTGGCCAACTTCCTCGAGCGTATGTTCGGACCCGGTGGTACCGAGGCCAAACCTCATTTTGATCACCTTCTCCTCACGAGGAGTCAGCGTTGCTAACACTTCGTCGGTGATTTCGCGAAGATTTGAGGCCACGACTGCGTCAGCCGGATTAAGAATCGACTTATCCTCGATGAAGTCGCCGAGATGCGAGTCTTCCTCTTCACCAATCGGCGTTTCCAGCGAGATCGGTTCCTGCGCAATCTTCAGAACCTTGCGCACCTTGGAAACAGGGATGTCCATCTTTTTGGCAATCTCTTCGCTGGTCGGCTCGCGGCCTAGTTCCTGCACGAGGGCGCGCGACGTGCGAATGAGTTTATTGATCGTCTCGATCATGTGGACTGGAATGCGGATCGTACGCGCCTGATCGGCAATCGCGCGAGTGATCGCCTGCCGAATCCACCACGTGGCATAAGTAGAAAACTTGTAACCGCGGCGCCATTCGAACTTGTCCACTGCTTTCATCAAACCAATGTTGCCCTCCTGAATTAGATCCAGAAACTGCAAACCGCGATTGGTGTATTTCTTGGCAATCGAAACCACGAGGCGAAGATTTGCTTCTACGAGTTCACGCTTGGCCTGGCCGGTCTGCTGCTCGCCAATTGTGATCGATTGTAACGACCGCTTTATCTCCACCGGACTGACACTGTGTTCGGCTTCGATCAACACCAGACGCTTCTTGGCCGCGGAGATCCGTCGTTTGTATTCCTTCTGATCGTCGGGCTTGATGCGCTTCTTACCGAGCTTTTCCGTAAAGCTAGCGATTTCGCGCTCCGCATCTCGTACTTCTTTCTGCACGGCGCGAATCGCGTTGATCAAGCGTTGCCGGGCGCGCTCAGTCATATTGAGACGGCCAATTTCCTGTGCGATCTCAAGACGCAGGCGAGCTACTTTGCGCCGCAAGCGCATCAGCTTTTTGCTCTTCTTGCCGCGCGTGGCTTTCTGCTCGGCGCGCAGCTTGTCCCATTCCTTCAGAGCATTCTTATAAAGCTTGCGGATGTTTTGAATGCCTTCGATCGTCCAGTTGCGGTATTCCTCGGCCTTATCGGCATCTTCGGCGAGCTCTGCTTGTTCGGAGAACAGGACGATCTCCCGAATATTGGCCTGACCCGCTTCGAGTTGCTCACCAATCCGCAATAGCTCTTTCACCGCCAGCGGCGAACGGGCAATAGACTTTTGTGTTTTTAGCTGGCCGCGCTCGATGCGCTTGGCGATCGCTACCTCGCCCTCACGCGTGAGCAGCGGCACGACCCCCATTTCGCGCAAATACAGGCGCACGGGGTCATTGGTTTTCTCGAGGGCGCCTGCCGACAGATCGAGCTCGACATCTTCGTCGATTGCTTCGTCATCGTCATCGGGAACAGTGACTGCTGCCTGTTCCAGAAGGCGCTCATCAGAATCCGCGACCGGAATATTTGAACCTTCGAGTTTTTGCAGGACGTCTTCAATATCGTCGGGTGAAACCACATTGTCCGGCAACTCACGATTGAGATCGTCGAACGTTAAGTATTTCTTGTCGCCACCCAGCTCCAGTAGACGGTCCATCACATCATCACGATCTTTATCTTCAATACCCAACTTATCTCTCCATCAAACGTTTGCGGGCCTCGCCCTGCTGCGTTCTTCCAGGGTTCCTTTTGCCGTTGCTTACGTTCAGCCAATTTAAAGAACGTTCAGCGAGTCCCAAATTGCGATTTAGATACAAGAATCTCAGTTGCTCGTTTGCATCGCTTCCAGTCTTGGCATTAGGTCTGCGCGACGACGAGCAAGCTCAACCTGTTCAAGTGTTAATGAATTAACTTTTTCGTTATTTTCCTCTCGTTCCGCCGCCGCTCGTTCCGCCATGATCTCCTCAATGCGGTGATTGATTTTCATGAGACGAAACGTCTGAACACATTCTTCGGCGGCATAGTGCTCGTTTGAAGCGTGCAGGGATTCGCTGATCAGCAACATGGGCAGCAGCCTCGTTGCCAGGGCATCGCCCTCTGTTTTGGCATTAAGGCTCTCGAAATCGATCTCCCGGTGTTCCTGCTCGAGTTCTCCCAGCGCCCGGAAAATCGCGGCCGTCGGCAAATCCTCGTAATCTTCCGGCTGTAGGAGCGGTAGAATCTGCCGGCGCAAGTGCTCGTCAGCAAACAACACGCCCAGCAAACGCTGCTCAGCTGGGGTGGCTTCCGAGTGGCCGCTCGCGCCTCGCTTTACAACCGTCCTGGCAGTTTCGCCCCCGCGTAACGACTGCCAGAATTCTCTCCGAAGCGACGGATCGGCAACCCGCAGCGAGTCCATCGCTATATCAAAGTACTCGCGCTTCTGAATCCGGCTGCGGACAGCGCGAATAAACGGGAGCACCTCCTCAATCGCAGCCTCCTTTTGGGCTGGATTAGTAAGTTTGCGATCCCGTACTGCTTGATCGATCACGAATTGTATGTGGGGTTGCGCCTCGCCACGCCGCTGCTGATACTCGCTTACGCCAAACTTTCTGATGAATTCGTCCGGATCAGCGTTGTCCGGAAGCACCAGAACCTTAACTTCAAGGTCTTCTGTCAGAAGGATTTCGATAGCTTTCTTCGCCGCCTGCACCCCCGCCCGATCACCATCATAATTGACTACCACCCTACGCGCAAACCGGCTTAATAGTTTCACCTGCTCCGGAGTGAGCGCGGTTCCCAGACTGGCTACGACATTACGAATGCCAAATTGAAACGGCACAATCAGGTCAAGAAAGCCCTCCACCAGAATCGCGTAGCCCTGGCGGCGAATTTCGTCGCGGGTGAGGTTCAAGCCAAAAAGATTGCGACCTTTGATATATGCTGCCGTTTCTGGTGAGTTTATGTACTTTGCATCCTCGTTCTTCAGAGTGCGACCGCCAAACGCAATCGGCTTTCCCTGAATGTCCATCACCGGGAACATCAGCCGGCCGCGAAAGCGATCGTACGTGCGACCCGTTTCCTCTTTTCTAGCCACCAATCCGCTGCGATCGATCTGTTCCTGAGCGGCACCCTTTTGTCGCAGGTGACTGGAAAGGGCGTCCCAGCTATCGGGAGCATAGCCAAGACGAAACGTTTTCCTGGTTTCATCGCTGATTTCTCGTTGCGCCAGATACTCGCGTGCGGTTTCGGATTCCCGGCCTCCGTGTTCCAGTTGCTGTTCCCACCATTCGAGCGCCCACTTATTGAGTTGAATGACATCGTCGATCTCGCTGCGGCGCGCCTCAAAGCGACTATCCAGCTCCAACTTCGGCAATGGCACTCCGCTCTTTTCAGCGACGAGCCTGATCGCTTCGGGAAATGAGACGCGCTCCATTTCCATAACGAAGTTGAAAACCGTGCCGCCCTTGTGGCAGCCAAAGCAGTAGAAAATCTCTTTGGCCGGACTAACAGAGAACGAGGGAGTCTTCTCTTTATGAAAAGGGCAGCAAGCCATCCAGTTCGCGCCCTTCTTTTTGAGCGTCACGTAATCCTGGATCACTCGGACGATATCCGATTGACGTTTTAGATCGTCGATGAATGTTTGGGGATAGCGCATGTGAAAACGACCGTGAGTAAACGTCAGAACGCCTTTTCGGTCAACCGTCGCATTCGAACCTCACTGCCTTAACTCCACAACGGTTGCGCCACTGCCGCCCTGATCCTGCGGCGCCGCGGTAAAGCGTGCAACATGCGGATGATCCTTTAAGAGGTCACCGATGGCGCGACGGAGTGCCCCGGTGCCATGACCATGAACAATGCGCAACTGGCTGGTGCCGGCGAGTGAAGCGGCATCGAGAAACTTATCGACGGCATCCACGGCTTCATCCGTTCTTTGTCCAATGACATTTAATTCAGAAGCCCCAGTCGGCTCGGGCGTGCTGAGTTTCAATTCAGGACCGCGCGTATCACGCAACTTAGAAAAGCGTCCGCCGCTTTTGGGAGGAGCCACGGCTTCAACCAGTTCCAGATTCTCGAGCTTCTCCCGCATGCGCAGCGACTTGACTCGTAGTTCGACCTCGTCACCTTTGATGCTGTCGACAATTCCAATCGATCCGAAGGAGCGAAGCTTCACCTTATCGCCGACAACAATCTCGCGCGTCGGCGCCGCGACGTATCGCTCCTCCTCGCCCCGCGCCGCTTTGGAAGCCGTTGTCTGGTTCGCCGACACAACATTGCCATCGCGAACAATTCGGACTCCGCGCGACTGAGTTGAAGCGTCGGCAGCAATGACGGCACGGGGACGACCTGACCCGGCAGCTTTTTGCGCTTCACGTTTCAATTCCGAAACGCGTCGCTGTGCCTCGCGCTCCACTTTTAATCTTTCCGAACGATCCTGAAT
>JBAPXA010000118.1:0-2325 GCA_049283975.1 Pyrinomonadaceae bacterium
CAGTACTTGGGAGGACGCTATCAGGAGTCGATGACGCCGGAGGTCGCCAAGCGTTTGCAGGAGATCACGGTTGACCCGAAGACAGTGCAGAAGCCCGCTCCGCTTGCGACGAAACAGTGACCGCAAAGATTGCGGTGCAAAATACTCTCAAGAATCGCGTGGTGCTGAAAACAAATGCAGCCGCCTTACCGCGGCTGTATTTTCTTGCAGATAGTGGTGAGCCGAGCAGGACTCGAACCTGCGACCCACTGGTTAAAAGTTCAAATGACGCTTATCTAGACCCTCTGTTCTAATTCGTTTCATCATTAGCACTTTCTACGCTGGACTCGGTAAAGGATCCAGGAAGCAACGAACAGCGCACGTTAGCCAGTCTGCGCCGTCGGGCTGGGTTATAATTACGCCGCTTTCAACCATAACCTAAAAGGAGATGCCCAGTGCGACGCCTAAATCTTTCATTTTTCACAGCCCTTTCTTTCGTTCTCTTTGCTGTTTCAGCGCCTGCACAATCGCAACTTACCGCCGATGTCGCCGAAAAAATCGACAAGCTCGCGGGTGAAACTCTAACGCGAACAGGTGTGCCGAGTGCTTCAATTGCCGTAGTGAGAGATGGGCAAATCGTCTATGTCAAAGCTTATGGCGACGCGAAGCTCGAACCTAAAACGCCCGCGACTGCGGCGATGCGCTACAGCATTGGCTCGATTAGCAAACAGTTCACCGCGTTGGCGATTTTGCTATTGCAGGAGCAAGGAAAGCTGTCTCTCGATGACAAAGTCGGGAAGTACATTCCTGATCTGACACGCGCCAACGAAGTCACGATTCGGCAGCTGCTTTCACATACCTCAGGTTATCAAGACTACTGGCCGCAGGATTACGTGATGAAGCCGATGCTGTCGCCAACGACGGCGCAGAAGATCATGGAAACATGGGCAAAGAAGCCACTTGATTTCGAGCCCGGCACGAAATGGCAATACAGCAATACGAATTACGTGATTGCCGGCGCAATTGTCGAAAAGGCCGCGCGCATGCCGATCTTCCGGTTTATGCAGCAAAAGATTTTCACGCCGCTAGGTATGAAAAGCGTCATGAGTATCGATGAAGGCAGACTAACGGAAGGCGATCCCACGGGCTACAAACGGTATGCGCTTGGCCCGCTGCGTGTAGCTCCGAAGGAAGGGAAGGGTTGGTTGTTCGCGGCCGGCGAGTTGGCCATGACTCCCGAGGACCTTGCGAAGTGGAATGTATCGATTATCGAAGGAAAGCTGATGAAACCTGGTTCGTACCTTGAACTGGGGAGAGAAGTGCTGCTAGAGAACGGAGTCGGAACGAATTATGGACTAGGTGTCAGCGTGGGCATGCCAAACGGTCGTCACGCACTGTCGCATGGCGGCGAAGTCTCCGGCTTCACCTCGCAGAGCATCGTTTTCCCGGAGGATCGGGTTGCAGTTGTTGTGCTCACGAACCAAGACGCGGCTAGTGCTGCAGGCCCCATCGCTTCAGGTATTCCTCCCCTGCTGTTCGCAACAAACGATTCTGCAACGGCGGCGAAGCTGGAGCAGGCGAAGAAGATCTTCGAAGGGTTGCAGCAAGGAACAATCGACCGCTCGCTATTTACTGAAAACGCGAACGGATACTTCGATGAACAAGCGTTGGAAGATTTTAAGAACAGCCTCGGCCCGCTCGGCAAACCAGAATCCTTCACGCAGCTAAGCCAAAACCTCCGTGGCGGCATGACCGGTCGCTTCTACTTGGTTCGCTTAGCGCAGAAAACCCTCCGCGCCTGGACGTACGAAATGCCAGATGGAAAGCTGGAGCAGTTTCAAGTGGCAGTGCAGAACTAAGCGCGGTTGCTCGTTGCAGAGTGGCAAAAGGAAACGGCTGGTATTAGCACCAGCCGGTTTCTTTTTAGTGGTGAGCCGAGCAGGACTCGAACCTGCGACCCACTGGTTAAAAGCCAGTTGCTCTACCAACTGAGCTATCGGCCCACAAAATCATTCAACATTGAAATGGCTGCATTCTACCTTAAAAGTCTCAAGTCTCAAGTCTCAGGTCTCAAGACTCATGTCTCAAGTCGCAGGTCTCAAGACTCAGGTTCCAGCTTCGGAAAGATCTAGAGGTTAATGTTCATATCTCAAGCTCGTCTAGCGAACTTGAGACTTGAGACCTGAGACTTGAGACTACGATTGAGGACCTGAGACTAACGTTAATCTTTCAGCCAACGTCCCAACGCCGAATCCTGAACCACGATCGTCTGTGATCGCTCCGGACCTGTTGAGACCAACCCAATCTCAACGCCAATCTGCTCGGAAAGAAAGTCGACATAGCGGC
>JBAPXA010000119.1:0-8329 GCA_049283975.1 Pyrinomonadaceae bacterium
GTTTATAGCATCGAGCCGAACTCAAGAAGCGTCCAGCTCCGTTAGGAGCGAAATGTTGATATTGCGCCCCTAATGGGGCTCCATGTCTCTATCCAATCTGACTCTATAAACATTGTGCGCCTACGGCGCTGACTTTTTGTGCAAAGCCCGCCGAAGCGTTGGCTAATTTGAGCCCACGGTTTCTACCCTGGGACCTAGGACGGTTTCGAGAAAAGAGTCGATGAACCAAAACAGGATCACTCAGGCGGCAGCGAATCTTTTTCCCGGTTACTTCGCCCTTGTGATGGCAACCGGAATCGTTTCCATCGCTGCCAAGCTGCTCGGCCTCGAACCCGTGGACTGGACGCTGTTGGTCCTAAACCTCGTCTTTTATGCGGTGCTTTCGCTCTTGCTACTGATCCGCTTGATCCGATTCTGGGCGCGGGTGCGATCAGATATTGCCGATCATCTTCGCGGACCAGGGTTCTTCACGGTAGTGGCGGGAACAAGTGTCCTGGGCACGCAACTAATCATCGTTGCCGGCTCCCTTCGCGCCGCCACGGTTCTTTGGTTTGTCGGATTATTCCTCTGGATCCTCGTGATGTACGCCTTCTTTACGTTAGTGACGGTACGCGAGCATAAGCCGCCGATTGAGAGTGGTCTGAGCGGCGTCTGGTTAATTGCGGTAGTAGCAACGCAGTCAATTTCTGTGCTGGGGACGTTGTTAGCCGGGTCTTTTGGAGCGCAGCGCGAGATCCTGCTTTTCTTTACGCTCTGTATGTTTTTGCTCGGCTGCATGCTCTACCTGCTGCTGATCACGCTCATCTTCTATCGCTTCACTTTCGTTAACCTGACAACGGCCACCCTCACGCCGCCTTACTGGATCAATATGGGCGCTGTGGCGATCACTACGCTCGCGGGTGCGCGTTTGATCCTGGCTGCGAGTGAATGGAGTTTTCTCGCCGAAATTTCCGCATTCATGAAAGGCTTCACACTGTTTTTCTGGGCAGCCGGCACCTGGTGGATTCCGTTACTTTTCATACTCGGGTTCTGGCGTCACATCTACAAGCGTTTCCCGCTTCGTTATGATCCGCAGTATTGGGGCATGGTCTTTCCGCTCGGCATGTACACCGTCTGTACCTTTCAATTATCTAGAGCGATCAGCTTTGAACCCTTGATGATCATTCCGCGCTGCTTCGTCTTTATCGCGCTGCTGGCATGGCTCGCCACGTTTGTTGGCTTGATTCACAGTCTGCTGCGCCGGGAAGTGATCTAAGACGCGTAGCTTTGAAATGAATTTAGCCCGGCGTTTCAACGCCGGGGATCAGATGATTATCTCAGGATGGGCTTTGCCGCCGGGTGTGAGGCGGTGGCTACGCCCCGCCGTCTCACCCAGATTACTTTCGGGGCTATGCCCCTAGGTGTGGGCTTTGCCCTTCGGATTTATTGGGCCCATGGACGCAGTGAGGGCATAGCCCAAAACATAAAAGGCACCTTTACGGCGGGGCATAGCCGCCGCCTCACACCCGGCGGCAAAGCCGACGCAGCCATAAGGAGACTTTAGGTCAACGTCCCGCGAGCCTTACGCGCGCTGCACGCGCGCGCGTTGCTTTGTTTGTTCTGGTGCAGCAGCGGCAGCAGCAGTGAGATGCTGGTGGAAGAGTTTTGCTGTGGCTTCAAGAAAATCGTATGAAGTGACAATACCTACCAAATGATCGTTCTCGACAACGGGAAGGCAGCCGACCTTCTGTTTGCGCATAATCTCAATAGCTTCCAGGGACGGTGTCTCCGGAGAAACAGTCACCGGCTCTGAAACCATTATTTCGCGCACCGTAATGGGGGCTGTGTCCTGAGGAGTTCCTTTGAGCAGTAGACGAAGCAAGCCGCGATGCGAGACTAGACCGACCAGGCGTCCTTCGCCATCCTCTACTGGCACGTGACGAATGTGCCTCCAGTCCATCACGCTGGCGGCAAGATCGATCAGGTCGTCAGGACGCACAGTAAAGAGATCCGTCGACATAAACTGACCGACGGTACGATAGCCTTGCTCCCAATCCTCGATATCGGCGGCCTGTAAGACCGGCCAAGTATCAACTGCCCCACCCTGCTTTTGCGAAGCCAGCAGCGACGCCGTCAACTTTCGTTGGCGCACGTCTTTTGGCATCGTGCTCGGCATAGCCGCAAGCGATTTCAAGAGCCAACGCGATCCGGTCTGCCGTGACCGCGCCCGAGCCTCAATGATGCCGAGATACTTGTCGACATCTTCAACGGCAACGTCCGAGTCAATCAATCCTAAACGCGCGAGGGGCAGCAGGTGTTCGAGAATCAGTGTTGCCGCCCCATAGGCTTGACCATCGATCCAGTTAAACTGCGCGTCCAGGCCATGTCGCGCGGCACGAAAGAAATTAGACTTGGCATCGTCGAATGCCATCTTGGACGCGATGTTTCCATACTCTTTCGGCAAAGCCACCATCAGTCCAGTGAAAAACGCCGCGTTCGCGACCTCGTCAACGATCGTTGGACCTGAAGGCAAGGCCCGATTCTCAATTCGCAGATGCGGAACGCCGTCAGCCACTCCATAGCAGGCGCGGTTCCAACGCCAGACGGTGCCGTTGTGCATTCGCAGGGCTGAGAGGGCTGGGGTTTCACCGCGCGCCATCACCAGAAACGGATTCTCCTCCGGTTGGGAGATCATGATTGGACGAAAGCGTGAAATCTGTTCGTGGAAGAGTTCTACGACTGAATTCTCGAGCCACGTGTCGCCGAAGCTGACCCGCGTGGGGTGACTGCGAGCGAGTTGGGGACGCGAGCGCTCGTCGGCCGAATGCTGGAACAAAGCGACACGCGTCTCATGCCAGAGACGATGACCAAACAACAGCGGTGAATTGACCGCGATCGCCAACACCGGCGCAGTGATCGCTTGCGCGACGTTGTAGTGATTAACGAAGTCGAGGGCGTTGGTCTGAAAGTGAACTTGAAAGCTCGTGTTGCACGACTCCATCATGATGTTGTCGTGCGTTAAATGCAGCTCATCGAGTCCCTTGATATGAATAGATAGCGGTCCGCCGCGTAATCCAATCACACCGCGGTTCAATACATGATATCGGGAGCACGGAGTGAGATTGTCCAGCGTCAGATCCGATTTTTGGAGTGTGGGAAGAATTCCTGATAGCAGGATGTCAGCTTCGTAAGCGGCTGCGCTGGTGCGCGCCAGAGTTACCATCTCCTCAAGCTCTTGCTCCATTTCATTGAAGCAACTGCCACTCAACTTGCGCGGAGTGAGATTAGCCTCCAGGTTGAATCTGGCAATCTCCGTAGTCAGCCGCGGATCATTCGCCCGTTCCAGGACTTCCAAAGAGATAGGAGCCGGGCGGAAGTTCTTATCAATCAGAAACATTTCCTGCTCGGCTCCGATTCGCGTGACACCCTTCTCTACGCAACCGGCTTCGAGCATAAACGCGAGCGCGCGCAGGTCTTCCAGCAAGGCCTTCATGAAAGCCTGTGCTTTTGCTTCGTCAACTTGGTGCTCGACGTTGTGGTCGCCCATACGAATCCTTTTGTTTCGGATCTAGCAACTGCAAGGCCAGCGGGCCCCTGGCTCATCAGTTTCCTGCTTTTGAAGTATTCCATCATAGAACAATGCCGTCACGGGACGGTGTTCTTTTCGCAATGCGAAATAATCCCACTTTCAGACGGTGTGCTGCGCGGTATTACCCAGCAAAACGAAGGCACTCAACGCCATGAATTGCCCTCTTTGTGGCTTTTTTGAATCTTCCCTTCTGGCTTTAGGCTTGCACTACGAGAGGGCAGACTAATTTCGGCTTCTTTTGCGAGGCCGTGTTTGGAGGATCAACCCATGCTCAAGCTAAGGACGAAACTCTTGCTATTTGGAATCGCAGTGTTCGGTGTGGGAATTGGACTGTTGTCCGGCCTTGCCGACGGCGCCTATTCCGCGATCTGTCTCTTCGTGTTGCCGGTGCTCGTAGCGCTTGCGGGTGCGTCAATCATCTCAGACCTTAACAGCGAAAGCGTTACGAAGACGGAAACGACAGCAGTCGCGCCTGCCGTGCGGCCAAATGAATCATCACCAACGCGATATGCTCATGCCCCTGCCTACCCGCGCGCGGCCTTCCGGCATTAGATTGAGGCGACCACGGTCAGGAGTTAATAAAATTGATTGAATTGCTATGGCCGGTAATATTTTTTGCGGCTTACATCGTACTGATGCGCTGGGTGCTGCCACGTTTGGGTGTCCCGACTTGAATGGCCAACTCATGCCGTGTCGAGTCTCGACCGGAAGACACACAGAAAGACGCGCACAGTGCAGCGGTTGCAGACACAACAGGTTTAGGCGATCTCGCACACAAGCGTGACCAACCCTAACCTTCGGCATTTGTCCGAAGCGAGGCCCTTTTCGCATTTTTCAAACTGAAGGAGAAAGACATGAGTGCTCAGCAACCACGACATTCGAAATATGGATTCCGGAAGAAAGTTGACTTGCCTTACCAGGAGACTGTCGAAAAGGCACGGGCCGCGCTTAAGTCCGAAGGCTTTGGTGTGCTCTGTGAAATCGATATCAGGGAGAAGCTGAAAGAAAAGCTCGAGGTGGACTTTCGCAACTACGTAATCCTCGGCGCGTGTAATCCGCCGCTCGCATACAAGACTCTCCAGGAAGATCTCAACATCGGGCTGCTCCTTCCCTGCAATGTCATCGTGTATGAGGCTGACGAAGCCGGAAAATCCGTAGTAGCCGCGATCGACGCGCAGACGATGCTCTCCGTGGCAGGAGACAACAATGCGACGCTCAATGCGGTAGCTGCCGAGGTTAATGAAAAGCTGAAGCGAGTAGTTGCTCAGCTGTAGGCGATCATCAGCGACGAACTTGCAAACCACACTCGAACAGGCTGACGATTGAGTCGTCGGAAGGCGTTCGCGGCACTTTTATGTCGGAGCAGAAGGAGATTCAGCATGTCGGAGTCAATAGTTGAAGCAGTGCGATCCAGATACGGGTCGGCAGCACAAAGTGGTTTATCGAGCGAACATGAAGGCGTGCGGGCCGTCGCGAAAGCGTTCGGTTACTCGCCCGAGGAACTGGCCTCGATTCCGGCGGAAGCGAACATGGGATTGTCCTGCGGAAATCCGACGGCAATCGCTCATTTGCGCGCGGGAGAAACAGTTGTGGATCTAGGTTCGGGGGGCGGGCTCGATGTGTTTCTCGCTTCGGAAAAGGTTGGACCTGGAGGCCGCGCAATTGGCATAGACATGACGCCGGAGATGATCGACCTTGCTCGCCGCAATGCTGAGAAGCGGCAGGCAGCGGGCGGACCCAGCAATGTCGAATTCCATTTGGCGACAATTGATGCCCTACCGCTCGCCGACGCGTCGGTCGATTGCGTCATTAGCAACTGCGTCATTAACCTTGCGCCAGACAAGCCCGCGGTCTTTCGTGAAATCGCCCGGGTGTTAAAACCGGGAGGCCGACTCGCTGTCAGCGACATTGCCCTCAAACAACCGCTGCCTGCCGAGTTGGGCGACGATATCATGGCTTATGTGGGTTGCATTGCAGGCGCGATTCCTATTGAAGATTACAAGCAAGGACTAGTAGCAGCCGGTTTCTCAAACGTGGAAGTGGTCGACTCGGGCAGCGATCTCAACGTGTACGCGAAGATCGAGAATCAAGCTGGGTGTTGTGCTCCGCCCGTGACAGAAACCTCAACGGCGGTGGTGACAGCATTCTCCGCAACTTCTTCAAGGGATTTGCCGCTCGCGGATAGCGGTTGTTGTGGGCCACAAACCGCAAATGCCGATGGCACCCTGCGCGAAGCGCTCGCCGACTTGCTCAATCGCTATAGCGTCAACGACTACGCCGCCAGCGTGAAAGTCTTTGCCGTCAAGTGAGGCTGTCCCCTCGAATAAACAGATAGTTTCCTTATGGCGCAAGCAAGTCACTGCTCAGGGGAATTAATTCAAAGAAGGGACGTAACAGCGAGTCTTGCGGTATTCCGTTTTTTGTTTGCCGAACAACTAAACTTCACTGCCGGTCAGTTCGCAACTATTGGCATCGCCGCTAATGGAGATCTGCTCGAACGGCCCTACTCAATTGTCTCGTCGCCTCAGGAGCCATTCCTCGAGTTCTTTGTCGAATTAGTGCCCTGCGGCAGCTTTACTCCAAGGCTCTGGGAACTGGAGTTGGGATCTACGATTCTGGTCCGCCGGCGCATTGTGGGACAACTTACCTTAGAAGGGACCAGCAAGCGACACCTAATGATGGCCACCGTCACCGGCGTCGCTCCGTTTATCAGCATTCTGAGAACTCAACAGACTGATAGGGCGCGCGGAGCAGCGTCCAACCAGCAGTTTATCCTCATTCACGGCGCCAGCCGTTCTGCGGACTTTGGTCCCTATCTAGGCGAACTCGAAGAGTTGTCCCAGCCAGGATGGCTCAGGTACATACCAACTATCAGCCGGCCGTGGGAAGAACCGAATTGGAAAGGAGAGACCGGCCGGGTCGAGGATGTAGTGCGCAAGTATGCCGACCAGCTTGGGTTGGGTCACAGTAACTCGGTCGCGTATGTGTGTGGTCACCCGCAGATGGTTGCGAATGTCAAAGCGATACTGGAACGCGCGCGCTTCCGCAAAGATCAGATCAAAGAAGAAGAGTACTTCTCCCTGCATGGTTCAGCGTCTCGGAAGTGAGGAATCAGAAGAGGACCTCTGGAGTGACAGTGCCGGCCAACACCCTTGACGCTCTGCTTGACCGGCTCTCGTTGCTAAAGACCAGCTTCGAGCCAGGCGACAGCCTCCGCGCGCAAAAGCTCTTGGCGCAACTCGGCCGGCGCTGCTTCACCGATGCGGCCTCGTTGATTCGTTTCCACGAGATCCTACTTTTCCTGCGCGCGTACCCGCACACCCCCGCGATAAGACGAAGCAGCGAAGAACTGCTCGCTTCTTTCCACAAACGCGTCACCCGCCTGCGCGCCTCGGGCGCCGACATCTCAACCTTTGCCGACCCGCCAGTGTCCGGCATTACGGGCACGGCATTCTCAGCAATTTGGGGCTATGACATCGTGCGTTATCTTGCGGCGCGTTACCCGTCGCGGGTCGAAATTGACTGGGAGGGTTACGAGTGCGAAGCACAGCTCGTCGCTATCCTGAAAAGTTTTTTGCCGCTGTTCGAGGACGGAGCTTACGTTGTGTATCCGGTTCCGTACCTGGCCTGGATTCGCGCCGCCAAAAGGCCCAATGAGACAGACCTTGCGTGGTTGCTGCGCCAGTTCGAACAGCTCTCGATCAACGAAAGAGCGAAAGTGAATCTCTTCGATTCGCTGAAGCTCTGGGTTCATTGGAAACTCGGCAACTCACCGGCGACGCGCACGCAGATGTGGGTTCGCGTGAACAGGATTTTCTATCACGATGGGCCACTCATCAGGCGCAGCGAGGTCTCACTCGAGAGGGAGTTGGAGGATCCGTTGCCGCTGCCGCTCATGCGACTCTCCCGCGCCGACGGCGAGAAACTCGTGAGCCTGGGCCGCGACATGATGACCGTGCGCTATCGCGAGCTTCATGGTTTCACTTACGGCGACCCGCGGCACGTCGTACGTGCAACGGCAGGTCGCGGCGTCGAATTCGTTACGTGGGGTTTGCTGCCAGAGCGCCGTCTGCCGTTACTCGCCTATCATGCCGTGCTGATCCTTAAGAACGGCGTTCCCGCTGGTTACGCTGAATCCCTAGCGCTCTTTGAACGCACCGAAGTAGGCATTAATCTCTTCTACACTTTCCGCGAGGGCGAGTCGGCATGGATCTACGCGCGCCTGCTTCACTTCCTGCGGCAGTACCTCAATGTCTCAGTGTTTTCAGTTGAGCCTTACCAACTCGGTAGCCACAACGAAGAGGGTGTCGAAGCCGGCGCGTTCTGGTTCTATCGAAAGCTCGGCTTCCGCCCGGTCCAACCGCAGATCTCCCGAATGGTTGCGCGAGAAGAACGCAAACTCGCTAACCGCCGCGGTTATCGCACTCCTGCGCGCACATTGCGTCGCCTCGCCGCCGGGCATCTCCTCTTCGAAGCGCCCTCGGCTCCACATCCCGGCGAGTGGGACAATTTCCGTGTGCCGAACATCGGGCTCGCTGTTCAGCGCTGCCTGGTCCAGCAACTCGGCGGCGGCGAACGAAAGCTGCGCCAACTGCTCGTGACTTCAGTCACACACGCACTTGGAATTAAGAAAACAGACTTGAGTACCTCAGAGGATCGCGTCTTCTCTGATCTCGCTTTGGTGCTGTCAATGTTTCCAGATCTGTCGCACTGGTCAAAAGAGGAAAAGAGCGCTATCAAGCAGATTGTTCGGGCTAAAAC
>JBAPXA010000120.1:0-3379 GCA_049283975.1 Pyrinomonadaceae bacterium
CCGCGGCTTGATCCTCACCGGCGGCGGCGCACTGCTGCCGGGCCTCGCTCAGTACCTGCAGAAAGAGATCGGGCTGGCAGTAATCGTCGCCGACGATCCGCGTTTGGCTATCGTGCGCGGACTGGCGCAAATGTACGACGAGCCCTTATTGCTACGGCGCGTGGCGCGCACCGAAGCACATCCGCTGATAGATATGCAGGATGCGATTCTGGAGAGCTATGACTGAAGGAAGGATTGCCGATTGGCGATTTGCGATTTCCTACCAGGTTTGGACAACCATCGTTACGGCTCTGCCGCTGGATGTGACAACGCGAGCGCAGCCCGCCTGAACAGGGGAAGCGGTTGGCGATTGCCGATTGTGTTCTTTTGAGCGACTCCTTTCCCTGACGAACAATTGGCAATCGCCAATCGCCAATCTGACATGAACCTCCGCGAGATTTACAGGAAGCGCATCACGGTGGCCCGGGTTTACGGCATACCCGTTCGCATTGATTATCGTTGGTTCATCGTCGTCGGCTTGAGTTCCTGGTTGATTGCCAGAAATCTGCAAAGCAACATCCTGCAACTCGGCGGTTTCCAGCTCCCACCGCTTCCTCCCGCAACTGCCTGGTTACTGGGTTTGATCACTACCGCCGGACTTTTCCTTTCCGTATTTGGTCATGAACTGTCTCACGCTTTGATGGCGCGTTTCGAGGGCATCGAGATCGATGAGATCGTGCTTCATCCTTTTGGCGGTCTCGCGCGCTTGCGCAGCGAACCAGAGAATCCCCGAGCCGAGTTTCGCATTGCGGTTGCCGGTCCCACCGCAAGTTTTCTGTTTGCGATTCTCGCTTTTGCTGGGACCAAGGTTGCTGCACTCGGTGAATACCATGCCACCATCGTTGTTTTTTTCTTTCTTGCCTGGGGCAATCTGCTGCTCGCGGTCTTCAATCTGCTGCCGGGTTACCCGCTCGATGGCGGTCGCGTCTTGCGCGCGATCCTCTGGCGCAATAGCGGCAACATCTCCCAAGCAACGCGCATGGCTGGGGTCTGCGGAATCCTGATCGCTGCCACCGTGATCCTCTTCGGTGTCTACATCATGATTGCGCCCAACTGGCGTCCGGCGCAGCCTTACTTCATGGGAATGTGGTCGATTGTGGTGGGTTTGTTTTTGCTCGATACGGCCTGGCGCGTGGTGAAGAGTGCGCAAGGCGCGCGCGTGGTCACAGTTGGTGATGCGATGTCGGCTCCGATTTCTATCGAGCCGGAGTTAACCATCACGCAATTGATAGACGACTTTCTGCCGCTCCATCGCCAGACAAGCTTTCCCGTCGCGCTGAAACAACAACTTCACGGAATCCTTTCGCTGGAAGACTTGAAATCTCTGCCGCGCGAACGCTGGCGCCTCACGCGCGCGCGCGAAGTGATGCGACCAATCGCCCCGCGCTTTTTTGTTGAGCCTTCCGCGACGCTCGAGTACGCGCGGGAACTGATGAAGAGCAACGGCGTCGGCTCGCTTGCTGTGGTGAATAACAAAGGCGAGCTCGTCGGCTTTCTGCAGAACGGAAGACTGAAGTCGCGTTCACAGGGATCGAAGTGAAGCTACTAGACAGACGCTGCTTAACTTGGAATGTAGTTCCCAACTTGTAATCTTTACGATCTCTTGACACTTACGTTTATGCGAATGGAGCGCTGTTGGCGTGGCAGCAGGTTATTTATCTCAATGGAAATGTCTACTACCAGGGACCGGTATGGGAACATCGTGATGCAAGTAATGCCAGTTATCGCCTCACTGGCACAACCTCCTATGTGGATCCTGAAAACTCGGCGGAATTGGATCCCTTTAGCAGCAACATGGGCCTGGAGAATCCTTATCAATTTCCTCCAGACCCGCCGCTACCGCACAAACCTAATATCTTCTATCCCGGGTTTGGCACCGGAGCAACCAACTACTGCATGGCAGACGGTATCGAACGCAGCTGGTCTGAAGTATTTCGCTTGCCAAGCCTGGGCTTGGCGGATCAGTGTCAGAACAACAACTGCGGGCCGCAAGTGATTAGGCACCAGGGAAGGGACATCCTGATACCGCTGAGCTACGACAGGGATACGGGAGAGCTGGGTTATCACCCTGATGAATGGGGCAACACGATCAGGGTCAAGAAGCTTCTCCCCAAGCCCTACAAACACCACGCTCAGAGAATGAGGAAGCTGACCCGCGACGAAGTCTCCTCTCTAATAGATGACATTTACGAAATGTTTAAAAAGAATGCTGATTGCGAGAAGGGGATAAATAAACTGTTGGACGTGTTGAGAGACTCCACCGGGTATGACGCGGGCAGCATTGGGCAAATTCTCGAAGACTTTCGGGTCAATGGCAATGTCAGCGTCTATCAGTAGGAAAACATTTCTGGTGACGCGGGTTACAGGAATATTAGTATTTCCTCTGCCGTCGAGCGGACTCGCCATGCCGCAACAGTAATGGGGGAAATCATACATTCGGCTGGCAGGGCATCACGATTCCCCGGTGGCTTAGGTGGCCACACTCCTCGCCGTTCTTGCTTCCGGTGCCTAATACGTTGCAAACTTCCTCGCGATGCTGGCCTTAAGAATTGCCGCCAATTGTAAGTCGATCCTGTTGCTCTTGGTTTTGATTTGCTTGGCCTCACAAAAATTCGCAAGTACACCAACCGTCGCAAGTATGGCGCTTGTGCCTCAAGGAGGTCCTACACTCTCGATTAATGATGTAATGATCATCGAAGGTGATAGTGGAACCAGCGAGGTTACTTTTACGGTAACCCTGTCTCCGGCGACCCCCGAGCAAGTGTCTTTCCAATATACCAGCGCCCCGGGGACTGCCACTGAGACTGTGCCTGGACCTGTCACTGGGAGGGAGGATTATTCAAGAGTTTTTGGCGCTGCTCTGTTCGGCCCGGGCGGGACCACTCGCACGATCACGGTACCGGTAATCGGCGAACTCCGCGATGAGTTTGATGAGACGTTTTTCATCCGTATTTCAAATCCCAATAATGCAACTATCGCTGATGCTGAGGGGATGGCGACCATTCTCGATAACGATCCGCCTCCAACCGTTTCGATCAATGACGTAAGCGTTAATGAGGCCAGCTGCGTAACAACCAGCGCTGTCTTTGTAGCGAGTTTGTCATTAGCGAGTGGCAAGCCGATCTCCGTGGACTTTGCGACAGCAAATGCTACCGCCATAGCCGGGAATGACTACGTGGCGGCGTCGGGCACAGTTCTTTTTAATCCCGAAGAATCTGCTAAGCAGATTAGTGTAGAGGTCATCGCTGATACCGCGAATGAAACCGAGCCCGATGAAACTTTTTCGGTTAATCTGTCTAATCTAACCAACGTCACTGTGGGCGATGGTCAAGGCTTTGGC
>JBAPXA010000121.1:0-5537 GCA_049283975.1 Pyrinomonadaceae bacterium
TTGCTACAGATCACGAGTACGACGGCCGACGACAGCGCCAACCGGATCACGGATGGAAACTTTCAACCATCGATTTCAGATGATGAGCACTACATCGCCTTCTCCTCCAATCGCGATTTGATGGGGAACAACTCTGACCGCAACTTTGAAATATTCGTCTACAACATATCCACTGCGAGCTTCGCCCAGCTGACGAACAGTTCCGCGGAAAGAGGCGCGACTTCGGCCAAGATCAGCGGCGACGGAAACACGATTGCATATTTACGCGATACTGAGATCGCCCGTGAGCTTGTCTTAGAAGGTCGAGATAATCCTGGCTCGCGCCGCGTTGTGACACAGCACTTGCCCAACCTCGGCTTGACTTACGGCCGGGCGATCTCTGATGACGGTTTGCGTGTGGTCTACTCCGCCGAAACGGCACCAAACTCCAGCCAGGTGTTTCTCTGGGATGGACGTAACAACTCTACACGCCAGCTGACCTTCCTTGACGCACTTGAAGAAGACGTGCCGCTACAAGCAACTATCAGTGGTGACGGTTCACGTATCGCCTTTGCAACTCGACGTAACGTGATCGGCGGTAACGGAGATCACGGTGTTGAGCTTTACCTACTTGATCTTCCGTCGGGACAGATCGAGTCCATTACGAATGCACCGGGAAGCGCAACTGCCGAGATAGTCTCTTCATTAAATGACGATGGTTCGCAGGTAGCTTTCAACTTCCCGCGTGTGCTTTCCGGGGTCGTCAGTTCGAGCAGCTTTGCGAACAACTCGGAAATCTACGTTGCGACACTTGCTCCTCGACCCGCATTCGGTTCGCTTTCAATCTCAAATGGCGCAGCGCCCGACGCTCCCGCCATGGCTGAAGCAATCGCCCCGAGCAGCATCGCTGTGGCGCGCGGCACTGCCCTCGCCATCACAACCCATGAATCCGCGCGCCAACGTGACGGCAGTTTTCCTTTGCATGTTTCAGGCACCACTGTGACTGTCAATGGGCGCGCCGCGCAAATCTTTTTTGTTTCCCCAGAACAAGTGAACTTCTGTGTTCCGGCAGCGACCGAGATTGGTGTTGCGGAAATCATCGTCACCAACCCAGACGCCTTCAGCAGCAAGAGCACCGTTTCAATCGAGCAGTCGGCTCCTGGTCTTTTCGCCACCAATGGTATGGGAAATGGCGAGGGCGTGATCCTGAATGCGGACACCCTACAAGCCGGACCATTCGATCCGAGCAGCGGAACGTTGCGCTTAAGCTTGTTTGCGACTGGGATACGAAACGCCGGCAGCGCCTCAGTGTTGGCGGCAGGTCGTCGTCTTACTTTGGAATCTATTCACGCTTCGCGTAATCTGCCCGGCCTCGATGAACTTCATGTGCTTGTACCTGCAACATTCCGGGGGGCGGGGACAATCGGGCTCGTCGTACAAGCGGGCAATCGGCAGAGCAATCTCGTAGAAGTGACGTTTGCCGGGTCACAAACAGTGAACCTCTTGATTAATGAAGTCCTGGCAGATCCGCCTGGCGGGTTAGCAGGAGATGCAAATCATGATGGCGTGCGTAGTTCGAGCGAAGATGAGTTCGTCGAGTTAGTAAGTGCAGGTGGCGCGACGAACATCTCCGGTTGGACGATCCGCACGCGCAGCCTTGGGGGCACGAACGAGACCATGCGACACACTTTCCCCTCTGGCACGCTTTTGCTGGCGGGCGAAGCTATCGTGATATTTGGCGGCGGCAATTTCGATTCAGGTGATCCCATCTTCGGCTGCGCTCAGGTGGCCAGCACTTCAACAGCAGGACTGTCACTGGTGAACGGCGGGTTGAGCATTCTTATCCGCGACGCCGCGGGCGCCCTGGTCACTGAATTCACCTATGGCGGCACGACAGGTCTGGAGGGCGACAACAATCAATCGTTAACACGCTCGCCCGATACCAGCGGTAGTTTTGTCGAGCACCTCGTTGCTGCCGGAGCAAACGGCCGCCGCTTCTCTCCCGGCTTGACGACTGGCGGTACACCTTTAGCTGAGTGTCCTGCACGACTTCATGCGCTAACGCTTTCGACATCAGCTTCGACCATCACCATCGGCGAAACGGCTGAAGTCGTGGCGCGGCCTATCGATGTTTACGGGAGGTCGCTTACAAATGTCTCTGTTAGTTTTGCCTCAGACAATCCTGCAGTGGCCACTGTTGATGCAGTGTCGGAGGATGAGGCGAGCGGAACCTTCCATGCAACGATAACCGGTCATACCGCCGGCACAGCTCATATAGATGCCGAGGCGACTGAGGATGAGAGGACCATCGCCGCGACAGTAACGATAACGGTAATGGGACCAGCAACGCCTCCGCTACTCGTTATCAATCAGCTTTACGGCGGCGGCAACAACTCCGGCGCCACCTTTCAGAACGACTTCGTGGAACTGTTCAATCGTGGATCCAGCGCTGTTGATTTCACTGTAACGCCTTATTCGCTGCAATACGCTTCGGCAGCCGGCAACTTCACCAGTGCCAACAAACTAAATCTGACGACCGGCAGTTTGTCTCCCGGACAATATTTTCTAATCCGGTTGGCCGGCGGCACAACTAACGGCGTCCCGCTCCCGGCGGCCGACACCTCAAGCTCTACAATCAATCTCTCGGCAGCAGATGGAAAAGTTGCTCTCGTCATGGGAACAACATTGCTTGGTGGTACAGGTTGTCCGCTGAACCCCTCGGTGGCGGACTTTATCGGTTATGGATCGGCGAGCTGTGCTGAAGGATCTGCGGTAGGCGTGCTCAGCGCCAGCAGGTCGGCACGGAGAATAAATCGATGCGCGGACTCAAATTCCAACGTGATGGATTTCGCCGTCGTGACGAATCCGCCACCACCTCAAAACTCGGCGGCGCAGCTGCAACCGTGTCCCTGATGGAGATTCAGCGCACGACGCCGGAGAGGGGGCTAGAGGCGCTAGCGTAAAGTCGTTTGTTCATGCGACCGGCAAGGTAGGCAAGTCGTCCGGCCTGAATTGCGAGTTTCATTGCTTCAGCCATCTTTGCGGGATCCTGAGCTTCCGCAATCGCGGTGTTCATGAGGACCGCATCGGCGCCGAGCTCCATCGCAATCGCGGCATCACTCGCCGTGCCGACTCCGGCATCGACAATGATCGTCGCGTCAGGAAGTTGTTCGCGCATGATGCGCAGGTTGGCTGGGTTCTGCACGCCGAGGCCCGAACCGATAGGTGCTGCAAGCGGCATCACCGCCGGGCAGCCGGCATCCAGAAGCTTCTTGGCCATGATCAGATCGTCTGTGAAGTAGGGCAAAACCACGAAGCCCTCCTTCACAAGTACGCGCGCGGCCTCGAGAGTCTGCTCATTGTCCGGAAAAAGAGTTGTCTGGTCGCCAATTACTTCGAGCTTAATCAGGTCGGTCTGGAGTGCTTCGCGCGCGAGCCGCGCCGTGCGAATTGCCTCCTCCGCGGTGTAACAGCCGGCGGTGTTCGGAAGCAACTGCAACGCGGGGTCAAGATGATCGAGAAAAGATTCGGAGCTGCGGTCGAGCGGCACTCTTCGCACTGCGACCGTAACGATTTCCGCGCCGGAGGCACGATGCGCCGCTTTCATCTCTTCGTGGCTGCGGTACTTTCCCGTGCCGATGATCAACCTGGAGGTAAACGGACGCCCGCCAATCTCAAAGCGATCTGATCTTGTTTGCACGACTGTTGACATGATCTAACTGCTTTCGTTCTGAAACTAATTGTTACGACTCTACACCGCTTTGCACCAAAAGTAATAAGCGGGCCAACAAATTGCCAATTGGTCATTAGCCAAACGATCTAATCGAAAATCGGCAATTGGCAATGGGCAATGTCATTTGGTCACTGCCGCGCCTATACCGAGGTCAACTAGCCGCAGCCTCCGCCCACAAAATGCACAACTTCAATGCGATCGCCTTCCTTTAACTCGGTAGTTGACCATTCGGAACGTCTTACGACGCTTTGATTCAACTCAATCGCAATTTGTTCCGGAGCTGGCCCGAGGGTCTCGATCAGCTGCGCCAGAGACGAGCCGTCCGCCACTTCTCTTCTCTCTCCATTAAGCAGCAGCCACAAAGTATCTCTTCCTTTGTCAGCCAGGGTGAATGATGCGCCTCAACTCAGTCTCGTGGCCCTCGAAAACGGCCCTGATCAAGATCGCTGCGCGCCCGGACGTGAATGAAGGAATCTTGGTAGCGACTGCGGCCACACCATCACTATGAGTTTTTGCCGAGTACAACTGCGGCCGGAAGCTCGTCCCTAATACCTTTACCGATACAGCGGCTTTGGCAACAGCTTTCTCCTGATTGCCGCTGCGCCAACCGACCATTACCTTCACAGTAATTGCCGTCCCTGATTTGAATTCGTGTCGCCCCAGCAAGGTGATCCGCAAGCCCTCCGTAGCTTGCGGTAAGTCTCCCATCACGCTTTGGCGGTGGTCGTGAACTGAATAAAGCTGATTCTCGTCCAGAGGAGTTGTGACGTATTCAGACGGTGGCGAGAGCTTTTCTTCAATAGTCAGATCCGCAGTTTCGTCGAATGCCGCTTCCTTTTGGGTTTCCGCGTAAGCAAGTCGGGCCTCTTCAAGCGCCTCGAACTCCTGTTCACCGCGCAATATCTCCAGGTCAGACTCTGGTTCTGAAGCAGATTCCGGCTCAACCTCCGCTTCCGGCTGAGGCTCAAACTCCGTCGTTAATTCGGGTTGCGTTTCTAACTCGGGTTCCGGCTCCGGTTCAGAATCCAGCTGGGGAGGCGGGGTCGCTACTGACGCAGCCTCACCTCGCGCACCTGACATCCGTTTCAAGTCTTCAATGCGTCCGGCGTGAATCGCCGCGCAAATCAGCTTGTGCTGGCGGGTTAACCTCTCACTTAAGGCTTCGTCGCTAAAACCAGCCGCGATCAAATCTTCATAGCGGGCGCGCTTGCTGGCGAGGATCGCACCCCCGGAATAAACGAGCGACAGAATCAGGGGTGTTTCCAGACCCTTGTCTTCCGTTTGCACGTGATAGACAACGCCATCGTGCTCAATGTCCGTATTGAATCCTGTGATCACGATAATTAGAGAAGAATCAAAGTGGAGACCCGCGCGCACGAAAGCGAAGCCTGCGCACGAAGTTAGACCGACGTTAACATATGAATTTTTGCACGGTCAATTGTCATTTCTATTACAATTTTCCGCGAGATAACGTTGCTTGACACTCCTGATCCACTTCGACTACGATTCGGCTTGTACAATGATTCTCAATCTGGATGCCAGCATGTCGGTCGCCGTCATTACGGCTTCAGGCATGCATCGGTCTGGCTGCTCCGGATGCGGCTGAGCTAAATGCCCTTTCGCTATTACGACTACCTGCCAATCCTCCTGATCTTTATCGTGGCCGCAGGTTTCGCTGTCGGCAACATCTTCATCTCTCAGTTTATCGGCCAGCGCAAACGGACGCGCACTAAGATGATGCCGTACGAGTGTGGCAAGGATCCGGTGGGCGACGCTCGCCAACGCTTCTCGGTGAAGTTTTACCTCATCGCGATGCTCTTTATTC
>JBAPXA010000122.1:0-4965 GCA_049283975.1 Pyrinomonadaceae bacterium
GTTATGAAAGCTGCCGAGATCGCCAGTGGTGTTCTGGCCCCATCAGCAGCACAAAACGACAGGGCCGGAAGATTTTCTGATGAAGCTATCCACTCGCTTGGTGATGGTGGATTGCTTGGACTAATGCTACCAGTTGATGTTGGCGGCGCGGGGCTCGGTCAACGCACGTTTGCAGCTGTGACAGCGACACTTGCCGAAGCAGATGCTTCAGTCGCCATGATCTATCTCATGCATATGCTTGGCACCACGGCCGTTGCTTCAGCGCGACCAGGCGCAGCTCAGGCACTCGCACCAGTTTTGCAAGAAATTGCTGCAGGTCGTCATTTGTCAACTCTGGCTTTTAGTGAAGCTGGCTCGCGGAGTCATTTCTGGGCGCCTGTTTCACGTGCGCGTCGGAATGGTGACGGTGTACACATAAGCGCTAAGAAATCCTGGGTGACGAGCGCGGGTTATGCCCAGAGCTACGTTGTCTCTACCCTTGCCCCCGAAGGAGCGGGACCCACGGAGTCCACCCTCTACTTTGTCGCAGCAGGGACGAGCGGTCTCTCAGTCTCCGGTCCATGGGATGGCCTGGGACTGCGCGCCAACGCCTCTGCACCGATCGTGTTGGACGACTGCCACGTCCCATCCGATTTTCAGCTTACTGACGACGGCGACGGTTTTCCCGTCATGCTAAACGTGGTGTTGCCTCTATTTAATTTAGGGTCAGCGGCGGTCGCCTTAGGATTGTGCCGAGCAGCAGTCTCTGGAACTACTTCGCACCTTAAAAATGCGAAGTTTGAGCATCTCGGTCAGAGCCTGGGCGAGAGCTTGCCGACCCTGCGCGCGCAACTGGCGACTATGCAGATCGAGACCGACGGACTGTCAGCTCGAATTGACGATTTGATCAATCATCTTGAAACGCCACGTGAGACCACGATGCTTCGAGTGCTTGAATGCAAGGCCGCTGCCGGCGAGGTAGCGATCAGTGTTACCTCAACAGCAATGCGGATTTGCGGTGGCGCAGCCTTCTCAAAGCATTTGAATATCGAACGCCTGTTTCGTGATGCGCACGCGGGTGCTGTAATGGCGCCAACGGGCGATGTTTTGCGCGAGTTCATTGGGAAGTCTCTGTTGGGAATACCGCTCTTTTAAGATCAGTTCGGCCTAATGATCGAGTGAAGGTCTTGTAAAGAACTTTGGGGGTGCTATGAAGAAAACAATTTGGCTTGGGGCGGTTGCATACGATCCGAAAGTGGTCACGATCTGGGAAGGAATGCGCCGGTATTTTAACGAGGAAGCGAATCTTCCCGTTGAGGTCGTACTGTTTCAGAGCTATGAAGCGCAGGTGCTCGCACTGCTGGCCCAATCAAGTGACGTTGGGCCACGTATCGATATCGCCTGGAACACAAACCTGGCGTACTTACAGGCGGATGAGTGGAGCGGCCATGCTTGTCGGCCCATCGCTATGCGTGACACCGATCTCGGCTGGATGACAAAAATCGTCGCGGTCAACGGAGGTCCTCTTTCAACGCTCGCGGATTTGAAGGATCGTACGCTCGCGCTCGGCAGCCGAGATAGCGGACACGCCGCGATTCTTCCCGTTCACTTTTTGCAGCAACAAGGTTTGCGCGACGGAAGGGACTATCAAACGTTACGCTTCAATAGCGATCTAGGTAAACACGGCGATACCGGAACCAGCGAAGTGGAAGTGGTACGCGCTGTCCTGGACGGACGCGCGGACGCTGGCGCGATCGGCAGCCCGTTTTGGAACACCGTCCGCAACGAACACCTGGTACCTGAAGGCGGCCTTCGCGAGATATGGTCTTCTCCTGCTTACAATCATTGCATGTTTACGGCGAGGCCAGACCTTGATCGTGAACAGGAGAACAGGTTTGTCGAAGCGCTCTTAGCCATGAGTTATGACAACCCTGCTCATCGCCCGATACTCGAGGCCGAAGGGTTGGAGCATTGGCTAACACCTCACATCGATGGTTACGGTGCCTTGCGCGAAGCTGCGGCCCAACAGGGATTCTTCAAACAGGTATTTGCGAAGTCGGCTTAGGAAGTCGTCATTAGTAGGGCAAAATTTTAGAATTTGCAGGACGACTTTCGCTCTTGCTAATTCTGTTCATTCCGTCGATTAGAACTCCATCGGGAACTTGGCCATGCTCAGGCGCAGTTAAAGATCCTGGCCAGCTTATTCGCGTGCTCGCGTTCGCGATCGAAGGCGCCGCGCACGGCGGCGAACGACTTGGACAAAGGAAAAATCTCTCGCGTCACCAGTAGATCGTTGTCCTCCGCGCCCACTGGATGCCAATACACACCCTCAGCGGTAATTGTTACTTCCGGTACTAGATCTGTTCGAGTAACAGCAACCCCTTCGCTGGCGACACCACGCAACGCGATACGGCGAATAACTCGATCTTCTTCCGCAATCTTCTCTTCGTCCAGGAATTGACGAAATTCTTTCGCCTCATCATCGGTCGAGACAGTTGCTGCTAGTCGTACTCGAAATCCCAGCTCATGAGCGCGTTGAATACCTTCTCGCGTTCGCGCCCAGGTACCGGGTCCACGATGGAAGTCGTGACGGTCTGGCGTCGCACTGTCTAAACTGATTTGCAGGACAATTCGATCACGTGGCAATGCTCGCAAGGTTTCCGCGCGTCTTCCGGTGAACAACATTCCGTTCGTTAGCACTGTAGTCGGTGCAGCGTCCGCGCAAGCAATCAGAATTCCGCCGATTTCTTCCAACAAAAATGGCTCGCCTCCGGTGACGAAGATCTCTTTCACACCGAGTTCCGTTGCTTCGCGGGCGATTTGTTTCACGCGCGCAAGTCCCAATTCTCGTCGCGGCGCCGTGGGCGAGGAACGCACACAACAGTAGTCGCAATGCAAGTTACAGTCGAAATTCGTGTAGAGCCAAAGTCGCGAGCCGACTGGCCGGCTGTCTTCGCCAAGCGACGCATTGTTGCCACAACGGACAACCCAACGCATTCGATCCTTGTCAGTCGTAGCTTCTACCAGTGCATTACCCGTGAATCGGCACCACGTTTCCAATTCTGGGCCAACGCTGGCTTCGTCACCGACCACCGCGACTAAAGCGCCCGGCTGAGAGCTGCGCATCACTGCGATTAACTCCGCCAGTACGCCAGACTCGAAAGTCTTGGCCCCAATGTCCAGATCGAGGTCAGCCTTCATCGAATTTGCGCTGTTTGACGGTTGCAAGTGATCAGCTGGAAACTCACGCTCATTGGGCGCTTATCCAGTCTTTCGACCCCGTCACTTTAACCGCCACATCGGAAATGAAAATTCTCAACGTGTTTCCATCCGCCGTACCGTTGTGGTCCGTCGAAATAAGCAGAGGGCCAGCTTTCTTGTAGCCCTCCCACGTTGCGATAACGATACTTGGCTTCCTGGTCCCGCCACGGTGGTAGATGAATTGTTCGACACGGTTGTCCTTGCCGACGTAAAGGTCCCATGTATCGCCGGGAGTGTAACCGCCATCCGAAGGATACTTCACAGAGACCAAGTCAGCTGAGCCGTTGCCCTGCGGCAGTGGTTGCATGCCTTTATCTTGCACATCGGCGCTGGTGTCCCAGTAAGCGTGAAGGGGGAACAACAACCAATAGTTATCGTTGACGAAAGCGGGGTCGATGTCGTTCTTCACATTCTCAGGTTGGTTGTTTATTTGAGAGCGACGGTAAGTAGCCTTTACTGGCTTGCCATCTTTATCTTTTCCCTCATAGGAAACCTGCCCTGTCTTAGGTTCCCAAACCCAGGAACGTGAGAGATTCACCCCGGGAAACTGTGCGTTCCACCTATATCGGATCGCTTCTACCTGCCCGAATTCATCAAGGCCATACGTCTTGGCGATCTGTTCGCGAACGGAGGCAGACGTCTTTGCGGGAATGGACGCAGCTGGCTTGGCAATCGGTTCGGAGGCAGATGGACTATTCTGCGAACAGGAAGCAGCATCAATCACCAGCACCAAAAAAACGAGGAAACGGATCGTCTTTGAACGGTCCAACTTTGTCATGGGTAATCCTCCTGTGCACCATCGGTATCCCGATAGCACAATTAAGTCAGACGTCAATCACGGGACTTACTATGCGCGGACACCAAAGATAATAAGTAGCGGTAATTGTGAATGTCCAGATGTTGTCGGCTTATGAGGACACACAGTTGCGCGATGCGTTTCACTAAAAAGAGTTTTCCGAAAGAAGAGTCCTCGTCGTCGTCATCTTAATCGGCAGTTTCTCGCTATCTATCTTGTTGGGCTTACTCACCAGAGTCGCTCCGCTGCGCCTTTCATCAACTCTCGACCGAGCTGAGGCTAGCCATCAGATATCCGAGTTTTCTGAGGCTACTAAGAAGAGAGTCGTACCCACCGTCACAATAATGGCAACCTAGGTTATGCAGCATCACCTGGTATCGATCATGCTATCTAAATTGCCGTCACAATAGCGTCACAATGGCGCTTACTCAACTGGAGAGATATTCAAATCCCAAACCTGCATTTGACCGCTCTTTGACCTTACGAATGAGATATTCTCCTTAGCACGACTACGTTCACACTCAAGATCAAACATCAAGATGTGTTTTGCGCCCGCGGCTGTGTCGAAGCTGGATTTATAGGCGATGGGCGTGGCTTTTTTTAGAGCGCCAACGTCATCGGCAAGTCGAGACATGTCGGCGACGAACTGTGATTCGCTGACCGATTTTTTTAGACTTTCTCCTGACTCCCGATAAATTGAGTGAAATTCCTTGCTCGTTAACTGCGAGTGTATACGCTCAGCTGCTTTCAACGAGTCGGCTTGGTCTTGTGGGTTTTGACACCCACCCAAAAAGCCAATCGTCCCAAGGAGCAGCAGTGTGAATAACCGCATCATTGTTGTAGTCCCATTCCTAGGAGTACCGGTTTATGGGAGCGAAATTTGAAGTGCCTTGGGCCGGTAGAGAACTTTTATACGTCTGGGGTTACTG
>JBAPXA010000123.1:0-7150 GCA_049283975.1 Pyrinomonadaceae bacterium
GACACGATCAGACATTCTCGGAAAGTATCTCAAGGAATTTCCCGGTCAATTGCGAACGAGCGTGCAACAGGTGGCCGCGATTTCCGGCGGCGGTTTTCGTAATGCCGACTTGCAATATGTGATTGGCGGTCCTGATCTCGACAAACTAACAAAGTACTCGGACGAGCTGCTCGCGCGCATGAAGACGATTCCCGACCTTGTCGACGTGGACTCGACGCTCGTTACCGGCAAACCCGAGTTACGGGTGGTTATCGACCGGCCGCGCGCGGCTGATCTCGGAGTCCGTGTTGGGGATATTGCTCAGGCGCTCAACACCCTCGTGGCCGGACAGAAGGTTTCCACTTTCAACGTCGGCACTGATCAATACAACGTGCGCGTGCGGGCCACGGGCGAGTATCGCGCCAGCGTCGAAGGACTGAAACGAATGATCGTTTCGTCTTCGAAGATTGGCTGGGTAAGTCTTGACAACCTGGTACGCGTCGAAGAAGGCACCGGTCCCTCCGCGATCGATCGTTTGAATCGCCAGCGTCAGGTGATGATGCTCGGCAACGTTAAGCCCGGCGGATCGCAGGCTGCAGTAATTCAAAAGATGAACGACTTTGCCAAAGAGATAAAAATCGATGGCGCTTACAAGACAGGATTAGCCGGGCGTTCGAAAGAGTTGGGCCGCACTGGGTATTACTTCATGCTGGCCTTCACGCTTTCGTTTGTCTTCATGTACATGGTGCTGGCGGCGCAATTTGAATCCTTTGTCCACCCGATCACGATTCTCTTAACTCTGCCCCTTGCCATTCCCTTCGGCATCGTCTCGCTCTTAGTAACGGGGCAGACGGTAAATATCTTTTCCGGCTTGGGACTGCTGCTGCTTTTTGGCGTGGTTAAGAAGAACGCGATTCTGCAAATCGATCATACGAATCAACTGCGCGCGCAGGGTATGGAACGCGCGGAAGCAATCGTGCGGGCGAATCGCGAGCGTCTGCGGCCGATTTTGATGACGACGATCGCCCTCGTGGCGGGCATGTTGCCGCTCACAATTTCCAGTGGCCCGGGTTCCGGAACGAATCGCTCGATCGGCGTCCTTGTCGTTGGCGGTCAATCACTCTGCCTGTTGTTGACCCTGCTGGCAGTGCCCGTCTTCTATTCACTATTTGATGATCTGGCTCGCAACCGAATTTGGTCGCGGATCGGCAGCGGAACTACAGGCGCCTTTGCCTGGGTGCGACGCAAAACTGCGAGCGCGACGGCGTCGCTGCTGGGATCTCTGGGATTGATGGGGAAGCAATAGGACTAACGGTAATGCAACGAAACTTTGCAATCTTGATTTTGATATTGGTCACCCTCGGCGTGAACGCGAACGCGCAGGAGCCGGTTGCTCCGGCACCGTCGCCACAGGTTGAGCAAGGCTTAACCGTGCCGCCGATTGCTCCTGATTTCAATCCGGAACAGAAGCCTTTGCCTGAATTGGGCCGTGTGGGAGTGGAACTGGATCGCCAACGACCGCTCGCGTTGCGTGAAGCGTTGGCGCTGGCTCTGGAAAACAACAAGGACATTGAGGTTGCCAGGCACAACGTCAAAATCGCAGAGTTTGATCTCAAGGGAGCGCACGGAGCTTACGATCCGAAACTGACATCGACGACTTATTACGAACGCATCAAGAGTCCAATCTCGAGCTTTTTGAGTGGAGGTGTTAACGGATCCACCACTATCAGCGACTACACGGCAAACGTGCGGCTCGAAGGCCAAGCCCCGAGCTTTGGCGGCACTTATAGATTCGATTTCTCGTCCATTCGGCAGATCACAGATAACCAGTTCGTACCACTTAGTCCTCAGTATCCGACGGCGCTAACTTTCAATTACACACAGCCGCTGCTTCGAGGTCTACGCTTTGACAACAACAGGCGGCAGATTGAGATTGCCAAAAAGAATCTTTCAATAACCGATGCCCAGTTTCGGCAGCGGGCAATTGAAACTATCACAGCGGTACAACGCGCCTACTGGGATCTGGTCTTTGCGCTAAGGAATCTCCAGGTGCAGAAAGATGCGGTGCGCGATTCACGCGTACAGCTGGAACATAACAAAAGGCTGGTCGAAGAAGGAGCATTGGCTCCCATAGACATCGTTGCGGCTGAGGCGCAGGTAGCAGGTTTTGAACAAGCCTTGTTCAGTGCGGTTGATGAAGTATCCAGAAGCGAAAACAATCTAAAAAACCTGATTTCCGAAAATCGTCAGTCGGACATCTGGATCCTCTCAATAGTGCCGACCGATTCGGTGGAGCTTGTAACTCCTCAGATTTCGCTGCCAGATGCTTTGAAGCTGGCTATGGACAACCGCCCGGAGCTGCAGCAGACAAGTGTGATTCGCGAGATCAACGAGATCGATCAGAAGTATTTTCGCGAGCAGACCAAACCGGCCATCGATCTGATTGGAAGTTATGGCATGGTGGGTTTAGCAGGCGCGCTCAGTTCCACAGCCATCAATCCCATAACAAGTTCCAACATCGCCTTGCGTGATCGAGTGAATGACCTTTCGGTACTCGCGGGGTTACCGGTGCTGCCGATTGTCCCATCTCAGTTTTCGCCCGACCTGCTCGGTGGCTATGGAAAGTCGCTGGGGAATCTCGCTGCCAATCGTTTCAACAACTTCCGCGTCGGCGTACAGATCAATCTGCCGTTGCGGAACCGCACCGCAGAAGCGCAGTTAGGCCGCTCCCTGGTGGAGGGTCAGAGGATTGCCACGCAGCGCGAGCAACTGGAGCAGACGATTCAGGTTGACGTGAGAAATGCGTTACAGGCAGTCCGCAGCGTCGAGGCCCGACTGAGAGCAGCGAGCATTGCGCGGGAGGCAAGCGAGCAGCAATACCAAAGCGAGCAAAGGAAACTTGACGCCGGTCAATCCACTGTCTTTTTGGTGTTGGAACGTCAGTCTGCTTTGACCACTGCACGCGGCAATGAGCTGCGAGCCCAAACGGATCTCAATAAGGCGTACGCCGAATTGCAACGAGCTACGGGGAATGCGTTGACGAGTAACAGTATCGTCGTGCGAGTGCGCTAATTAGTCTTCCCGATTTTGCAGCACCACACGCGAGAAGGCGGTGAGACCCCTGGGGCGAGGCTCACCGCCTTCATTCTTGATCACTCTAAGATTAATAAGTCAGGCGCGCGTCAAGAAAGTTTCAAGCAACATGAGGCTGCCGTAGCACGCGAGGATGAAAAGCACTACAGCGATGATGTACCACTGGATGAGTTTTGCCTTGCAGGTGGGACATCTTGCCTTCATCCAGGACGTGCGCCGGCCGCAATGTCCACACTTCATCTAAGCTTCTCCGTATCGTCTGGGCGAGACCGCTGGGGGAACGTAACTACTTTAGCACAAGTTCAACTTGTCTTTCCGCTGACGCTGGCGCGGGTATTCCCACCGTCGTCCACAGGGGCCAATGATCAGATATGCAAATCTTTTCATCAATTCCATGTGCAGTTGCCCGCAACCCGCGTAACCAGATCCAATCAAGCTTCAAACTAAACGGTACCCCGAGAATTCGGCGCAGAAATGTCTCCCGGTCATTCGGAAAGGGAGTTGCGAAGTTTCGCTTCAGAAAGAGTTTTGTGGTCTTCTCGAGGGACCCCGGCTGCCAGGTGTTGAAATCGCCAAGCACAATGGCCAGCATATCTGCAGGGTAGCGAGATAGATCCTGCAATACACTATTGAGTTGATCCATTTTTTTAGTGACGGAGATCCTCGTCTCCGCATGGATCGAGTAAACACGGATTGGCGTGTGGTCGATCTTGACAGTTGCTCCCACGGCAACGCGCCGTCGGCCACCTGGTCCGGGATGCGGAAGCACAATGCGATGCACCTCCGTGAGCGGGTAACTACTTATAATCGCCACACCAGTCTCTTCTTCATCCCCTGTCTTTGTGGTTGGCGGTGCCGCCCACGCGTAATGTTTTCCCAAATGTTCCGCGATTAGCTTTGCGGTGTTTGCATTTGCCGTGCGCTTTTTGTTTCGATCGACTTCCTGCAACCCTATAATTGCCCCACCACCAATTTCAGTATCAGTCTTAAATAGTTGAATGATTTCCTGAAGCTGATCGCCGCTACGCCAGCGAATGTTGTAGGAAATGATCTTTAGTGCCGGAACATTCTTACTTGGTGCTGTGTTGGCGGCTGCGTGTCCAACTTCGAGCAGCGTTGAATCGTCGTCACGCTCGTTGTTCACGCGCAGGACAGGCGCGGGCACCAGGATTGCGCCGAGGAGTATTAGTGCCAGGGTTACTTGCAAACTCATGAGTCAGCCCTATTCAAAGAAACAACTTAGCATCCGGTGTTAGATGTTCACACTTGATCATGGTTTGCTTCGTTGCCGCCTCTGCCTGGAGGCGTGAGCCGCACCAGCAACTTCACAGCGCATGATGGGACGCGAATTCGATCGACGCGCTACCTCCTTGAATCCCGCAGCAAGAAAGGCTGAAGCTATGCCGTGCCAGAGAAAGGGATCGGGAATTTTGTTATTCGCAGGCTCCGCAGGATAACCTTCAACGATGGCGGCGCCGCGTGCGGCTGCAAACGCAACGGCCGCTCCCAAACACTCTGCGGAAATTCCTCGACGCCGATAGGGCTTCTTGATGAACAGGCACGAGACAGACCATACCGGTTGGTCATCAACAGGTTTTAGAATGCGCGATCGTTCAAGCGCGATGTAATCTTCACGCGGAGCCACTGCGCACCATGCTATCGGTTCCTTATCTAAATAACCGATGACGCCTGGCTCACGCCCGGTCCTCACGATTCGCTGTAACGCGCGTTTGTTTGTCGCTCCTTTGCCCGCGTCAAATTCCTTGCGCGGCAAGCGCCAGAACATGCACCAACAACCGCCGCAGGCGCCACGTTCACCAAACAATTCCTCGAGATCCGACCAACGCGAAGCTGAGGCGGGATGGAAAGTGAGATTTATTTCTTTGGCTTTAGTCATTTGGATTAAGTCATTGAGTCATTGAGTCAGTGAGCGATTGAGCCATTGTATCGCCCGGAACCCTGGGAATCCATTCAGCGCCATCCAGGATTTCATAGATTCAGTGGTTTGATGATTCAATAAACCAATGACCTAATGACTCAATGATTCAATGACTGAATGACTCGCATTGTGGTACACCTGCGACTCCATGGACGTTGATACCGACATCGGCGGACCGCTTCATCGTTTCCCGGTCACCAGCCATTCAGCAATCATTGCCGCCGGGAGCTCTGACGTCCACGTGCGGCAACGCGCGCTCGAAACCATAGTCGCCAGTTACTGGAAACCGGCTTACAAGTACATCCGTTTCAAGTGGCAGGCGTCAAACGAAGATGCGAAAGACCTGACGCAGGGTTTCTTTGCGACCGCAATTGAGAAAAGTTATTTCGCCGGCTACGATGCCACCAAAGCAAGTTTCCAGACTTTCTTTCGTACTTGTCTGGATCGTTTCATTGCCAATCAGAAGAAGTCGGATCGGCGTCTAAAACGTGGAGCAGGTTCGGATCACCTATCGCTGGACTTTGCCGGTGCAGAAAGTGAGCTTGCCAGTAATCTGCCGGCTACCGAATTGAATCCTGAGGAGTTCTTCCAGCGCGAGTGGGTTCGCAGTCTTTTCACTCTTTCGGTTGAGGCACTGGAAGAGGTTTACAAGCAGACTGGACGCGAGCTTCAGTTCAAGCTCTTCGAGCTTTATGATCTTCAGGAGAGCGCCGAAGGTAAAGTCTCTTATAGCTCACTGGCCAATGAGCTTGAGTTGAAGACTACGGATGTCACCAACTACCTGGCTGCCGCCCGTCGCGATTTCAGAAAACTTTTGTTAGAGAAGGTGCGCGAATTAACGGGAACGGAAGCAGAGTTTCAAGCTGAAGTGCGGTCCCTGGGAATCGATTTGAAATGAGATCTCTTTCCGATCAAAAACTGGATCGTCTACGGCGTATTGCCACCCTCCCGGATTTCAGCGGCACCAAGTATCGTCTGCTTCGTGAACTCGGTCACGGGGGCATGGGCACTGTTTATCTTGCCGAGGATTCCGATCTTAATCGCGAGGTAGCCGTGAAAGTTTTGAATGCGGCCGCTGATGAAGCCGCCCTCGGGCGCCGCATGGTCAGGGAGGCACAAATCATTGCCCGGCTCGAACACCCCGGCATCGTTCCCGTGCATGATGTTGGCGCGCTCGTCGATGGTCGCGTGTTTTATGCGATGAAGCTGATTCGCGGTGAGCGTCTCGATAAATACATCGCTAACATTGTCTCGCTAAAAGATCGACTGCGAAAGTTTCAAGCGGCGTGTGATGCGGTCAGCTTTGCGCACGCCCATGGGGTGATTCATCGCGATCTGAAGCCGCAAAACATTATGGTCGGACCATTTGGCGAGGTGCTGGTCGTGGATTGGGGCGTCGCCAAGATTTTGCCGCAGGAGCTTGCGACGCAAGATGATTCTGAAGCTGAAACATTGCGTTTGTTGCCCAATGCAAACTCCGGTCGGCCGCCACGACCGGAACACCCTGACGATACGACGCACGGGACGATTATCGGTACCGCGAAGTACATGTCACCAGAACAACAACGCGGCGAAATAGCTGAACTCGATCAGCGATCAGATGTTTATTCCCTGGGCGCAATTCTCTACTTCCTTTTAACCAACCGCACACCTGCCGCCTTGAAGCCGCGCGAAGTAAACGCCAAAGTAAGTAAGGCGGCTGAGGCTGTTTGCCTTAGGGCGATGTCCGCTTCCTCGGCGGATCGCTATGCCAGCGCCGCCCACCTTGCTGCTGACGTGGCGCGGCTACTGAATGACGAACCTGTATCCGCTTATCGCGAAAATTGGTGGGAAAAGGTATGGCGCTGGCTCAGCAAGAACCGCGTGCTGGTGCTAATCGTCCTTGCCTACTTGCTGGTGAGAATCTTTTTCCTTTTTTCACCCTGGCGTTAAAGGATTCAAGGCGGACGTTTAATAGAACTACAGAACGCGTAACGAATCGTGGACAAAAAGTATTTGGGCCGCGTCCTTCAATACTAAGGGGCAAGTGAAGGTTCATGAGTGGTCTCCCAATCAATTCAGAACCGGGAGCGGGAGCGACCGGGTAAAATACCGCAACACTTTGGCCTAGTTAAGACAGCGCACCGCTCGACCCAGGCT
>JBAPXA010000124.1:0-39641 GCA_049283975.1 Pyrinomonadaceae bacterium
CAGAATGACAGGTCTAGTTATCTCCGGGCGGCTTTTGATTGCCGCTCGTACTATGCAGATATCGCAGAATCAGGAAGATCAATCCGTTCACATAATGTTCCCTATCAGCCCCACAACCTTCAACAGAATCGCGCGCCGCTAACCTCACTCTTTCCTTTCCGCGCGAGGTGAATAGATGAAAAGCAAACCAGCAGCGCAATAGGTATAGATAAAACCAAATCCAGTCCCGCGAGCTCATCTTGTGCGAACAAATCTCTAAGCAAAAGCATGGTTGCGAGGCTAATCAAGATTTCATAGGCAACACTGAAACTGCGGTGATCTTCAACTACCACTCACGATGCCCTCAAAAGCACCCGCAACAGTGACTTGCGTTAGAAGTCGATGCTTAACTGGATAGTCATCTTCCCTAAGACTTGGCCAGCAATGATGGATTCCAGTGTCGCTTGTCTTTGACGTGTTGTATGTGGCAGGACGTGCAGTTAGGTTGGTTGCTGGCGATTAGCTGTCGCTGGCTCCCCGGTTCGACTTTACCGTTATGACAATTTGCACACGTCGTTCGTGGCGTCTCGCGATCAATTTGATCAAAGGATTTATGACAACTGGAGCATGACAACTCACCGCGAGCGTTTCCCGTCATGTCGCCCACTTTCTTAACCCGCTGGACATGAAGCGCGTGAAACTGTTTGCTGCGCCACTGTTCCTCGCTTTCAGTCGGCAAGCGCGCGACATCGATCTTCTTCAGAGCCCAGTCGTCGTCATCCAGTCCCCATTTCCAATGCCCAGCGACAACCGGATAGCCAAACGTGCCGCCATGCGGGGTCTTTACACGCCGGCCGTTGAAGGCACGCTGGTTCGCATCGTTATGGCATTCGGTGCACGTCGCAAGCGCAGTTGGGCCCGGACGAAAGTCCGCGCCTCGATGTTCCCCATGACAATCGGAACAACCAATGCCGGCGGCGATATGAGGTTTGATCACAGTGGCAACGAAGGTATCGGTGTTATGACAACTCGCACATCTCGCCTCCATGTTGCCGCTGAACGAGTGGCAGTTTGTGCACGAGTCAGCATTTGCCTGGGTCGCTATCACTGGAAAAACTGCTAGCTGGTTGCGCGAGTGACTGCTGGATAAAGGTGCCGGCGCGTAGGCATTCGCATACCAGAAAACTCCGGCGATGGAAAACACCCCTACGATCACGGCACCCCAAATCAACAACGACACCGGCCAGCCGCGGGCAAGATCCGAAGTCGGCTTCCAGTTGAATTGCGCTTTGCCGGACCGTCTTTGTGATTTCGGAAACAAGGGTGAGGGCCGCACCATCTTCCCTGCTTCGCGAATACGTTTGTCCCAGAAAAAATCGAGAGTCTTGTTGCCCGGAAGCGGTGCGGCCCGGGGTGCTTTCGCAGGTTTTTTCCCGGCTTCCGGCAGCACCAGCTTTTGCGTTGTGCCGATCAGTGGACTTGTGCTGTCGGCGACTTCGATTCCGATCTGTAACGCCACCTTGAGGATCAAAGCTTCTTCGCTGCGATCCACTTCCAACAGAAACGGGCCGATGGCGATGAGGTCTCCCGGAGCGAGTGCTTCATTCTGTTCAACTGGTTTGCCGTTGAGTTGCGGCGGATTCGCAGGTCGTAAACTAAAAAGGTAGTAGTTGTCGTCGATCTCTTTGATGCCGGCCTGCGCGCGCGACACTGCCGGATGGTTGAGCAGCAGCTCACACTCCACCAGACGCCCGATCAACAGTCCATCGCTGATCAGCGTCACTGGATCCTGAACCAGATCCTCGCGGATGATAATGAATCGATTCTCACTCATCGCGGTTGCGGAACTCCCGAATAGTTAACGTTGCGAAAAGAAAACGACCTGAATTACGTGAACCACCATCAAGGCCAACATCAGTGAAGTCGCGAGCACATGCGGCGCGATCCAAAGTTTCAGGAGCCGGTGAAGGAAGATCAGCACATCGACACGACGCAACGTTACCGCGGTTTCGACGGCGTCCTGTAACAAAACGCGCTCATCATCCGTGGCCGTGCGCGTAATTGTTTCTTTAAACTCTTTACGGGCGTCGGCCAGTAACGTCCGCAACTGTTCCCGCCGTACAAGCTGCCGCATTAGAAACCCAAGGCCAAAAAACCTCTTACGCACTCTTTCTTCAATTTCATCACGCAGCCACCCTTCGCTCTTATTGACGATCTGGTCAAACTCGTTTCGCAGTTCCGTTTGTCTTCCCACCAGGTCTTCAATTAGTAGCGGCTCGCCTTCGATGCTGGTCATGAGGCGCGGGGCGACAATGTAAGAAACGATGGCGAGAATTCCGGTAGCAATCACGAAATCGAAAGTTACATAAAGCGAGGTCGTGAGCAGCCCGCCGGTTTGCGTGCCGCTATGAAGCAAAAGCACGAGTCCGGCAATAGCACCGATATAAACATGCGCGAGCATCCAATAGCGCAAGGCGCCGGCGCGGCGCCGGTAGATCTGTTTGCGAAGTGGATAAGTCATCACCGCCGCGACACCGAAGAGGCCGATTAGTCCGGTTAGCCAACGCATCGTCAGCCAGGTTCCGGCAAGTGGCTCGTTGAATCCGTGATTAATTAAGCCCCAAACTATGAGCACGCCAATGCCAACTGTCATGGCAATGCCGCCGATGTGCCACAACTTCGCGAGCGGATCACTCTTGTGAATGTTGCGGCCGATGGCATGTGTTTGGTCGCGAAAGATTATTCCCTGTGTATTTTTGATCTCGTCGAAATAGGTCAACGGATTCACTCGCACAAGCGCTCCCGTAGGGCAATTCTCTTCGCAGGAGTAAGCGGGTCTCTTCGCACCTGGAGGGTTCAACCCCGTCTGCTCGCAAAGATTGCATTTGATCGCAATCACATCGTCGGCAGCGGGCGGCGGCAAAGGCGGCTGCGGCGGAGCGAGGCTCAGTTTCTGTTTTAGTGAGCCAAGAAGTTTGAACTTAACGGGCTCCGTCGCGTTCTGGCGCGGCACCATCGAGATCGCGTCGTAAGGACATTGGGTAGCGCAGTCAAAGCAGCCGATGCAAGTTTCCGGATCGATATCAACGTGGCCCCTCGGATCGCGAAAGATCGCCCCAGTCGGACAGCCAGTCAAACATTCCGGATCTTTGCAATGCATGCAAACCTGGGGCGACAACACGTGTTGAGTGCGCTCGACTTCAAGTTTGATCGGCCGTTCAATATGAATGCCGCGCCGCAAGAGCCGCGACTGTCCGTGGACCTTGTGACAGGCGAGCGAGCAGTTGCCGCAACGGACACACAGATCCATGTCCATTACGAGGAGGTTCGCACCATCGACGATGCCGGTAGCAATCTCCTCTTCGGCCGCCGCCATGGGCCGCAGGTCCGGAACAGTTTCAATTGTTGGCGGTAAGTGATCGTCAGCGTTGGAAAAAGCCGAAAACGCCTGCGCCAGCCGTTTACGTAATTCCGGATCGCCTGTGAGCGGGGCGACCGGAACTTCCAGCACTTCGCTACGCGCCATCAGTGATGCGGTGTACTTCCACACCTCACCTTCAAGGCCAATAACATTGCCGGCGCCAAGAAAATCGACACCGATGCTAGCGCCCACACCCATCACAGTGCCCGCCGATTCGGCATGGAACGAGAGACCGCGGGAACGCCTAACCCAGCCGCTGCGGATGAGATAGATCTTCTCAACGGGAGTTTTTTCCTGGCAGAGCACGTGGTGTTTGCCATACACCACAAACTTAGAAACCTCGCGTAGCTTGTTGACGAGTTCCTCACTTAACGGGCCGCGCATCGCTTCCGCCAGATCCTCGAGTACCCTGCTGAAGCCGTGAGCGCGATAAGTTTCGTCGAGTGCCTGACCAAAACGCGGCAGCTTGCGCAGTAAACGTAGCGCCGGCCGAGTTACCTCGATAACAGTTGCTGTTTGGTCCGCGGGCACCGCAATCGTCGCATTGCGCTCGACCCCGGCGAGGACTGCCATCTCGCCAAAACAGACTCCGGACGCCAATTGACTTATCTTGCGCATCCCGCCGCCGGGCTCATTGATCAGTACATCGAGCTGACCGGAGACGGCGATATAGAAAGTGTTCCCGCCCCACTCGCCTTGATGCATGATTACTTCGCCTGCATCGTAGGTCAGCAGGTGCATGTAAGGCCCGACCCGCTTGCCGTTGCCGTAGTCGCGGCCACGTACGATCACCTCGAGATCGGTAGCGTATTTCTGTTTCCCGTCTTGTTCGTCGAAGAGTTCCGCGGTGAGGGGAAGATTTTTGACAGCTTCAATCAGCGCTTCCTGATTGCGGGTTTCGCGCGGCATGTGGCGTTTATACTACGTTAAGCGACTAAAGATAAATAATTCAATTCCCTATTTCCGATTGCCGATTTCCGATTGGCTTCTTTCGCCAGGGTTCAATTGGCAATCGCCAATCGGCAATCGCCAATCACTAAAACTTCCGTGCTAAACTGAGCTGCACTACGAAACTGACCAACTTCGCTTGTCAAAAATGCCATCGGACTCACTTTTCTCGCTTTCCCTTCCCGAACAAATAGGACAGTTTTTCTACATCGGCCTTCCCGGAACCCAGCTCGACGCCCAGACACGCGAGCTGGTCGAGGAAATAAAACCGGGCGGCGTGATCATCTTTGGCAGAAATGTCGCCGCCGCTCAGCAGTTGCGAGGTTTGCTCGATGGCGTTCGTGAACTGCTACCGATCGAGCCGCTCGTGGGAATTGATCAGGAAGGCGGTCTGGTTGATCGTCTACGGAAGATCTTTACGCCAATGCCGTCGGCGCGGACTATTCGAGAACATGGTGATCTCGCCGCCGCACGAACTCTGGGCCGCGTTACGGGCGAAGTGCTGCGCATGTTGGGCTTCAATATGAACTTCGCGCCCGTCATGTCGATCATGACGGACGAGCGCGATCTGCTCTCCAATGGTCTCTATTCTCGTTCGTTTGGGCGTTCACCCGGCGAGGTATTGGGTTACACCACGGTTTACCTGCGGGGTCTCCAGGAAACTGGATTAGTCGGATGTCTTAAACACTTTCCCGGCATCGGCGCAGGCGAGGTCGATTCGCACGAACAGATGCCGCTGGTGCAACTTTCCCACGATGACCTGATTGCCCAGGATCTGGCTCCCTATATCGAGCTATTCCAACGCCGCGACGATCGCGTGCGTTGTGTGATGGTCAGCCATGGCGGGTTTCCCAACATCGACATTCAACAAGAAGTCACTGGCGGACTGCTAGAGCCTGCTTCACTCAGCTACAACATCGTCACCAAACTGCTGCGTAAGGAACTCGGCTACCAGCATCTGGTTGTCACTGACGATTTGGAAATGGGCGCCATCTCGCGTCATTGCACAATTGGCGACGCAACCACGAGGGCTTTTCTGGCGGGCTCGGACATGATGTTGATCTGCGCGAGACCCGATGTGATTCGCGCCGGCTACCAAGCATTGCTGCAAGCCGCCGAAAGCGGAAGAGTGCCGAAAGAACGCCTGCGCACCTCGTTGCGCCGCATCGCCTCGCTCAAGTCCATAGTCAAACCGCCGCTCGCACTTGACCTCGAGAGAGTCGCAATTCTCGCTGAGGAGATTGAACACTTGAACAAGACACTTGGTTACACCTACGGAGGGACGGTCGTATGACTGCAAGAAGGATCGGTCTGTTTTCTCTTACTTTCCTGCTCGTCGTGGCCGCCTCTCTCAGTTGTCGCAAGAAGAGTACGTCCTTCGTAATCTCTCTTGGTGATCCGATCCGCACGATTGATCCGATTGGTTCGCCATCAGTGGACGCCGCAAGCGAACGCGTGCGCACGCTGATGTTTAATTCCCTCGTCAGGAAGAATGAGAAATTTGATTATGTGGGCGAGCTCGCGGCGAATGTCCAAAGATCAGACGACGGGCTGAGCTACACGTTCACACTTAATGACGGAGTGACGTTCCATGATGGTCGCCCGCTAACCTCGGCCGACGCGAAGTACACCCTCGACCTGGTGTTCTCCAGCACCTTCGCAAAGTCTGCGAGCTTCTTCGAAGGATCGGGTGAGCAAAAGAAGAGTTACATCTCGAGTGTGACTGCGCCTGATGCGAAAACGCTGATTGTCACTCTCACCAAGCCATGGGTGGGCCTGCTGTCGAACCTGATTCCTATTTCTATTATTCCCAAGGACAGTTACGCCGGACAAAAGGATCATCCAATCGGATCAGGCCCTTTCAAGTTTGTTAGTTACGACAACTCTCAGGGTGTGGTTGATCTCGTGGCAAATCCCGACTACTGGCAGGGGCCGCCGAAAATTTCCGCACTGCGCGTGCGCGTGATCTCTGACACGAATGCACTACAAGCGGAGTTGCAGGCCGGGCGTGTTGACATGTCCCCCTTGCCAACCAGCTTGTTGCCAGACTCGATCAAGCAACTCGGGCTAAATCCCAATTTGAATGTGCATCAGTTTAATGGCTCGAATCTGGTATTGCTGACTTTTAATACTTCTTCGGCGCCGATGGATAACGTGCGCGTGCGGCAAGCCGTCTGTTACGCAATCGACCGCGAGAAAATGATTAGTGCCCTCTTACTGGGCCAGGGCAAGATTGCGCACTCGATCCTCCCGGAAGAATCCTGGGCCTACTCGCGCGGACAAACATATCCCTTTGATCCCGCCTTGGCGAAAAAGTTACTTGACGAAGCAGGCTTCAAAGATCCGGACGGTGACGGACCGCAGATGCGTTTTTCAAAGTCCATCGTTTATCGCATCTCGGGCAGCAGCGCTCAGGCTCGTCAGTTCGCCGGGGTGATTCAGAATTACCTCAGGGATGTAGGTGTGCCGGCAGCGATTGAGGCGGCGGAAACAAACACTCACTTCGATGAATTGCGGCGCGGTAATTTTCAGCTCGCGTACGGCCAGTGGGTCGGCGGTAACCAGGATCCCATCTTCTTTAAAGATCTGTTCGCCACTTCGGAAATACCCAGCGAAGCCCGAGCTTCACGAAATCGCAGCCGTTATAGCAACAAGGAACTGGATGCCCTGCTCGACGAGGCAGTGAACACCTACGATCACGCTAAAGCAGCGTCACTCTATGCGCGGATTCAGGAAATCGTCAGCCGTGAAGCTCCGGTGCTTCCGTTGTGGTATCAGGCAAATATGGTGATTGCGAAGAAGGGTGTCGGGAACATTGTGGTTGACGCGAGTGGCGATTGGGGCTTTGTGAGGAACGTGACGCAATCCAACTAGACGTCCAAGGTCCAAAGTCCAATGTCCAATGTCCAAGGGGGCAAAGAATTTCGACTTTGGAGTGGGTAACTTGTTGCCGCTTTCAAAGCGCCGGATTAGTCGGCGCACTCTCAAAACAACCTCACTCCTATTCTTGCAGAAAAAGATCTAGATCCTTGCGGCTAATCCCGCCTTCGCGCACCACCACGAGATCCGGCCCGCTCAAGTCGACTACAGTTGAAGGTTCCTTCGCGCTTACGTTGCCGCCATCGACAATCAGATCAAGTCCCTCGGGGAAATACCGGGCTACCTCGGCAGCCGTTCGCGCGGGCGGCTTCCCCGTCGGATTAGCGCTCGTGGCTGTCAATGCTCCACCACAAGTGCGCACCAGAGCACGCACGGCGTCGTCAGCCGGCAGCCGAATGCCGACAGTTCCCGTTCCTGCTGTCAGCTCATCCGGCATTTCATTCGTCGCTTTGCCAATCAAAGTCAGCGGTCCGGGCCAGCAGCGGTTCGCAAGTCGAGCGAATAGTTCTGAGGTCTGCTGAACATATTTAGGAGCAAGGTCACGATCGGAAATCAAAATGAGGATCGGCTTCCCTTCCCGGCCTTTAAGATCAGCGACCTTGCGCACAGCAGCGGCGTTATTGGGATCCGCTCCGAGACCGTAGAAGGTATCAGTACGAAAACCGATTACGCCGGCCCGCCTAACGATCTCTTCCGCTTTAGCGCACGCCACTTCACCTTCAGGGATGATCATTGTGAACGCGTCGAATCAGACTGGATTTTGCGGTCCACTGTGACCGCGGTGGGTGCCACCTTCCGAGACTTTCACGCCGTAGCCTAATCCGTCTCCAACTGAAAGAACCTCGGCCCGCAATTTCGGATGATTAACGAAGTAACTATTAAACTCTCGCAGAGCGTTTGTTGAACTCTCCTGATCGGGTGCGCGAATCTCGCCGGCGACCTGGCCACCCCACAGCAGATTGTCCACGATAACTACGCCACCGCTTCGTAAGCGCGGCAATGAGAGTTTGAGGTAGTCCGTATACTCCTCTTTGACCGCGTCGATGAAGATCAAATCGAATGTCTCACGCAGGTGAGGGATGACATCCAATGCTTTGCCGCGCTCGATACGAACTCGTTCGCGCAACCCGGCGCGTTGGAGATAGCCTTGTGCTGCGGCGATCATCTCGTCGCTGGGATCGATCGTCACGACTAAGCCACCATTACCGACCGCACGCGCGAGATGCGTGGTCGTATACCCAATCGCCATGCCGATCTCGAGAGCCCGTTTCGCATTTATTGCACGAGCAGTAATCTCCACGAAGGTTGCGACTTCCCGATCAGCGCTGGGGACATTGTGTTGCCCACCGTACTGCTCCATCTCGCGCAACAATGAATCGGTTTGCGGGTGCAGCCGCTCCAGATACTCTGCCTGTTCACGCTGGATGATTGCATCAAGAGCTGCTTTCATTAGTTACTCCCAGTAGGGGCGGCGCGCGCTTCTCCTCACTCGTCCCCGACCGAGACGTACCTTCTGCCCAATCCCAGTTGCCGTAATTTGTGTTGCAGCGATTGTCGGTGCATGCCGAGTATTTCAGCCGCGCGCGTGACGTTTCCTTGGGTGTGCTCGAGGCAACGTGAGATGTAGCGGCGCTCAAACTCGCGCCGATCCTCGCGGAAGTCGGCAGTGAAAGGAACTCTCAGCCCGCCAGCGGCGTCACCGTCACTCGGGTCGGCTGTATGTAATTCGGATGCGCTCTCGTTAGGCAGATCGCGAGCTGTCAATTCCGAACCCTCCGCCAGAATCACCGCGCGATCCATCGTGTTCTTCAGCTCCCGGACATTGCCCGGCCAATTGTAATCCACAAGCCGACGCAAAGCGCTTGGTGCAATCGGGCGGGCAGGCACTCCGAACTTCTCGGCAGCAGCGACCGCAAATTTCTCGGCGAGCAAAAGTATGTCTTCCCGCCGCTCGCGCAGCGGCGGAATCTCAATCGTCACTACCTGCAAACGATAAAAAAGATCCGCGCGGAAGTTTCCGTTTGCAATTTCCTGTTCGAGTGGACGATGCGTTGCGCTTACGACGCGTACATCAACCGGAATTGATTCGTTACCGCCGAGGCGTTCGATTTGTCTTTCTTCCAGCGCGCGCAGCAGTTTCGCCTGCACATTCGCGCTCATATCTCCGATCTCATCCAAAAACAGCGTGCCGCCATGGGCCTGCTCAAACTTGCCGTGTCGACGCGCGGCCGCTCCTGTAAAGGCGCCTTTCTCGTGACCAAACAACTCAGATTCAATTAACTCGGACGGAAGGGCGGCACAGTTGACGGCTACGAAGGCACCTTCACTACGAACAGTGTTTCGTTCGTGAATTTCCCGGGCGACTAATTCCTTGCCGGTACCGGACTCACCTCGCACTAAAACGGTAGCATCAGTCTCTGCAACTTTCTCAATGATGTCCCGCACACGCTGCATCCCCGCGGAGTTGCCAAGTAAGGCACCTCTTTGAGCCCGCTCGGTTTCAATTCGCAGACGTAGCGACAAATTCTCGCGGCGCAGACTGAGTGTTTCGGCGGCGTTCTTGACGACTAGTCTCAGGTCATCCAGTTCGAATGGCTTGGCAAGATAATCATAAGCGCCTGCTTTGACTGCTTCGACAGCCAGGCGTTCAGAGCCGTGCGCGGTGATGATGATGACAAGCGGGCTCTCGTCTGAGGAGGTTTGCATCTCCCGCAGAAACTCAAGCCCACTAAGACCGGGAAGATTTACATCGAGAAGCATCAGATCCGGCGCCTTTTGCTTCATCAACGCACGAGCAACTTCCGCCGACTCAGCTTCCGAGACGTCATAGCCTAATGTGCTCAACGCCCGACGCATGCCGTAGCGCGCAGCTTCTTCGTCGTCGACAATCAAGAGTCGTAAATTCTGTTTCGTCACGGTCCAGGTAGTTTAGGGCTGATAGTCTCTTACGTCCAAAGACTGCCTGCCCCATAACGTTCCCAACGCCCTTTGCGGGATATCGATTTGACCCTTGGTGGGCGTTACACACATAGAGAAACGCCCGCGAACCAGAGGCCCGCGGGCGGTTTTCAGCGCGTATTAGGGACAACCCTGAGCAGCCTTAGAATTCAGACGGTCTCAATCTAACTTTTGGTCTTGAAGCGACGCCTGGCCAAACCAGCGACGCCGAGCAATCCCGTTCCGAGCAACAACATGCTGGTCGGTTCCGGAACTGTTGACTGCTGCGCAGCCGTGATCTGCCCGTTCAACGACACAATCCCCCCAGGATTTACTGACAAGTCGTTGACGCTGAACATGAATGATCCGGTGCCGCAAGTGGTTTGCTGACCGGCAATCGTTGTCGCGCCGCAATTCGTGTCAGTGAAGGTGAATAAGACCGGCGTGTTGTTGAAATCAATGAAGACGCCCCCCGTCGTGTCATTGATAACCATTCCCGCAATCGTTGCTGTGAACGTAGCAATATTGCTCCCGTTGATGCCTTGAGGAGCCGTGAAGGTCACGCGCAAGGTGAACGGCGTATTGTAAGTGTTCGGGGCCGTGCTCAGAGTGAAAGAGCCGAGGTTATCCACGTTTGGAGCGCTGACGCCTGTGTTCAAGCCCAGGAACCCCCCCGCAGTGGTGCCGTTGAAAGTGGAATTGTTGTAAGTCAATCCCAGGACCGTGGCGGTGGCGCCCGGGGCACAAGCCGCCCCAAAACAACCGTCCGTTGAGCCCGTAATCAATACTTCGTCCGCTTTGGCCACGCCATGACCAAGTCCCAGGACCGCAATCGCGGCGAGGCTCAGGATGACAGGCCTTAGAATCGAAGGTGGTGAAATTCGCATGTAAGTTTCTCCCTAAAAAGAATCAAACCCTCACAACGTTCTGTGATTTTCAAAGTGATCACACTACTACTCGGAGAGCGCAGGAATCACCTTCAGTGAAGGCCGTGACTCAGGGCAAGTGAGCTGGCCACTGACTCTCACCGCACTTTGAGAGCTAAAGTAGAAGGGCCGGGACTTCTAAAGGCACGTGAAACCAAAAATACAAGGGAGAGAGTGGAGTGCGTGTCAGGGTAGGGGGGTTCGGCCCAAGAAGGGCCAACGCAATCTCGTCTTTGTTTGGGCGTCAGTTTACACCCAATCTAAAAACGGTCAAACAGTTTTTTGTCTGTTTGTCGTTAATTTCCAAAACGTAAAGCTGTTACCCGATACTAGATCTACCTGTCGTGATTTTTCTGCCGCGATGACCGGATAGAACGCGATTTATCGAGGAAAACCCCAGTCTTCGTACCGCACTGGCTCGAAGGAACTGCAAATGTAAGACCACGCTCCAGTTAGGTATTCGAGCGATTATTTCGAAGGCCGTTAGGGCGTGGGATATAGGCGCAAAGACTAACAAAACACCTCGTTTCCCGCTACGGTCTCTTCTTCGCGACGGCCTTTCTGGGTCCAGTAGGCTTCTTTGCTTGTTTCGATTTGATTCGCTTTTCCTTGCAGGTGATCGGTTAGTATGCGAATAGATGCGCAGCTCCTCCCTGAACTCGCAACACAATTTCGTCAGGGCCCCGCTTCACTCGGGGAAAAAAAGATAAGGCCTCCCCCGACCCCGAACATAGCGGGGTCGTAGGGATCTCTGCTCACGATACTGGCTGAAACTGCTTACTTGGAGCTTCGTCGCGCGGTCATCACCAGGATGATGGCATCGCCCGATGGCCCCACATTCAACGTCCCAACTATCACCGGCTCGCCCTCATGCATGCTGATGTCAGTATTCAGCCCGGTATTTTCGTAGTTGATTATGGGCGCGGCCGGGCCATTTGACGCGATCGCTGTTCCCGTCTGAATCGGAATGCGCGCGCCAAAACGGAAGCCATCCATTCGCACCACATCGCGCCCGTTTGCATCGGTCATCAGTCTCACCTGATTGACTTTGAATTCATTAAAACTTGGAGTCTGCGCGGACGCGGCAGCCGAGGCCAGCAAAGGACCGCCGACCCATTGCAGGTTAAGTCGTCCCTCATTCTTGACGCGATTGATAAGTGTGGCGGCGAGACGATAATTCTTGAATGGAAGAGAAGCACGCAACTGTTTGACGACCCCTTCCAGATTCGCGGGCAACTTGGCGTCGTCAACTTCCCGGTTAGTTGCGATCAACAGGTAGAGCTGGGTGTCGAGATTAATTTCATCGTTCTTCGTATCACGCTGCGTAGGCTGTTCCGCACCCTGGGCAAAAGCTGTAGCACCGAGAGTCGCGGCAGCCATCAGGAAGCAGACAAATAGAATTCTCCGGGAAACCTTAATTAAAAACATAGCCGTTCCTCCTCCAAAGCGAGTTGTGTAGTTAGGGTTTGGCCTGAGTGGTCGAGTCTAGTCGACGAGCAACGCGGTAGCCGCATCAATCAAGCTGCTTTTCGGAGAGGGCTCCTAAAATCGGTACTAGACACGCACGCAACTGACGAAAGTTCCGTTAAGGGAAAGGCTGTCGGCCACGAGGTGTGGATGCGGTGTTCACGGAAGCGGCAGTCGCAACTCAAAAAAGGCCCCACCGCCGTTACTTGAGGGACGAATTTCTGCTGAGCCACCTATTTCCTCCATGCGCTTGCGCACGATGGCAAGCCCTAAGCCTGTGCCGCGTTGCTTGGTCGTGAAAAATGGTTCCCAGATTCGGTCGGCGAGCGCAGGTGGGATTCCGGGCCCGGAGTCAGCTACGGTAATCAACAGTCCCCCAGCAATCTCCATTGCCCCGATCGATACGCTGCCACCAGAGGGTATGGCTTGGAGTGCGTTCAGCAACAAGTTGGAAAGGGCATCTCTCAGAGCGGGCACGATCGTACCTGGCAACTCTTTTTCAGTATCGACGCTGGTTGCCAAACGAATATTTTGTTGCTCGGCGTTCGCACGAAATAGAGCGACGACGGAATGGATCAGTTCAGCGACCGAGAGTGGTAACGACTCCGCGCTTTGCCGCCGGGCGAAACTCAGGAGTTGAGTAACGCTCTGGCTAAGTCGATCTGTTTCACCGACTATCAAGCTTAGATCACGCGCGTATTCCAGACTCAGCTTGTCGTCCTCACGCATCACTTGGGCAATTGATTTGATAGCAGACAATGGGTTCTTTATTTCGTGGGCCACGGTCGCCGCCATCTGTCCGAGCGCTGCGAGACGTTCACCTTCAGCCACCCTTCGCTCCAGGCGCACATTTTCTGCCACCAGACGCGAGTCTTCGATTGCAATCGCCACTTGGCCCGCGAGCACGTTGAGCACTGCGCGAGTTTCCGCGGTTAGACTGGCAGAAGAACCTTCTACCAACAGCAAGCCGTGGACCCGCTCCTCGCGTCGCAAGGGATAGGCAATCTGCAAATCGCGTTCGCTCAGCAACGGATTGTGTTCCACCGGTGACGATTGATCTTCTTGAGCTAGCCGCAAAACTTTCCGAATCCACAGTTGGTTAGCTTCCGACTCACCCGCAGTATCGTCTGCGAGAACTATTTCAACTCGTCTCAGACTAAGTGCCTGTTCCGTGCGAGCAGCGACGAAACGCAGCAGTTCCGGCAGTTGCTTATAGTGACCGGGTTGCGAGCCGATTCGCGCCACGACGTCGCGATACAGCGCTGTTTCTCTTTCAAATAGCTTGCGAAAGCGCTTCTGGAGCCAGCGGCGCAGCGGCGCCGCAACCAGGGTTAGACCCAGAATCAATAAAGCCTCAACGACACCGGATTTGATGCCGTACCGCGAACTCAGCCAATCGCCAACCGTGCGAATGCCGTAAATGTAAATCGTGAGAACGACCGTCGCGAACGTTGCTACGATCAAACTCTCCTCAATGATCAGTTCAAGGTAGCGGTAGCGATAGATGTAGTAAGCCAACAGGACGGACGGCAGCAATGAACCGAGGTTCGCGAATGTCTTTAGATAAAGTCCCGCTGTCGTTCCCTCCCCCAGTCCTAGCGCCAGGGCCGCGAGAATCAGGACGCCGATGCCGATGAACGAGACGGCCAGAGTGCGCATGATGCGCTGTTCGCTGCGGTTAGGCGCCTTGCCTGCGATTAGCAACTCAGTAACAGCGATCAGGCCAAGGACGTAAGCGATCCAAATCGCAAAGGGCAACACGAAGAAGCTCACCTTCGTGAGCATCGGTGCGTAGGCGCCAGTCCAGATCGCCCAGAGCGCAACTGGCAGGAAAAGCGTTGGCACGTAAGACAAATACGTCCGCACATTTTCAGTCTTGGTCAGGCCGCGTCCGTTTGCCTGGGCCCAGAGATGTAAGTGAATGTGCAGCAGTAACGAGTAAGCGAAGGTGATGCTGATGACCGCCAACGAATCGGCGAGGCGCAGGGCGCTCGCCCAGTTGGTGAGATTCAGTCCAAACAGACCATGAATGGTGATGAAAAGATTGCTGGCGTGCCAACCACCCATGGTGAGGGCGAGGGCACAAAGCAAACGCTCGAGCGAAGCTAATCTTTGGCGACGAGAAAGTAGCTGGACGCCCAACCAGAGAGGCAATGCCGCGCCAATGCTATAGCCGATGAGTTGTAGGACGTCGAGCGGGGACATTCAAAAGGCCCTTCGGGCCTTTGATCTTTGGTCTTTGGCCTTTGGTTTCTGTTTCCGAGCACGCCAGTTCGGAGTACTAGTTTACTCCGCCCTTGACCGCTAAGTCGCCAGTCCTCACGAACAGACCTTAAGAGTCCGAATTCAAAGGCCCAAGACCAAAGATCAAAGACCGAAGATCACTGACTACTCGCCGTCCGCGTGGTGGGGGAACTGAAGGTGATTGCCGTGCGCCGGTTGCGCGCGCGGCCGGCCACTGTCTTATTCGACGCGAGGGGATTTGCGGCACCCATTCCGTTGGCCTGGATGCGCGAAGCCTCGACACCCGCCGCCTGCAGGCGCTCGGAAAGCACTCGGGCCCGCTCCTGGGTCAACTGCTGCAACGAAACTTCGTCTCCTTTGCTGTCAGTGAAGACCTCAATCAGGATTTGGAAGTCCGGATTGCTTGCGAGCAGCGCTGCCAGCGGCTCAAGCTTTGCCGCCATTGCCGAACTCAGCGTGGCGACGCGGGCGCCGGTCCACATCGACTCAGGCAGGATCAACTGAAAACCGGTTCCGGTCTCCTTGACCGTGCCGTATTTGGCCAGCGTTTGACGCAATGCCGCCGCCGCTTCGCGCGATTGCTGATCGCGCTGCTCCGCCTCACGACGTGCTACCTCTGCCTGACGCTCGCCTTCAATTCGGGCAAGGCGCAAGCGAGCGTTATCGCCTTCTGATCGGACCGTCTGGAGTTCGTCCCGCAAGCGCGCTACCTCGCTCCTCTGTTCGCGCAATTGTTCGGTGGCCGCACCCAGATCCCTTTCCGCAAGTTCGCGCGCGCGAGTTTCGCGATCCAGCGAGGCTCGTAACTGATCAATCTCGCGCTGTGCGTTTTCGGCAGTGCGCTCCGCTGAACGAAGCGCTGCATCACGACGCGCAATGTCATCACGGCGCACACGCGCAGCCTTGCGAGCGACCGCCATCTCTTCGGCCCGCGCCCCTGATGACGTTGCCTTCCGCGCCAGCACATCGACTTCAGCAGACGGCTGATCAACGCGCCAGGCTCGTTCGGCTGCTTGCAGATCGTCTTCGGCCGCTCGCAGCTCATCCGGTGCATCTCCGGAAGCGCCGGCAAACTTTGCGAGGTTCACTGCCTGTCGTGCTCCCAGGAGTGAAACTGGCGTGGTCTTGTAATCGCTATCAGCGAGTTCTGGAACTCGCACGTCGCGGAAATAATCGCTTGAGTTTCCGATGTACTGCACGTTCGCGGTTTCAATGTTGCTCCCGCCGAGGCGCGCCGGCGGGAGATTCTCCAATACGACCATGCGGCTGGGGACCTTCATCAGGAAATGCGGTTCGGCGGTGATGATCATGGCAAACGTTTGCAGGTTGGTCGTCACATCAAGTTTCGAGTCAACCAAGGCGCTGCCACTACGCTTGATCTCACCCAAATTGTCCACGCGTCCGTCGGGGGCGATGGCCCAAAGGATAAAGGTCGTATAGATGCCGCCCAGTTCATTAGCTCGCGTCAGATTATTGATACTCAATTCAACACGGGTGCCGCGCCGGCCCGCGCGTTTAACCTTGGCCTCACCTTTCAGTCTCGGTAACAAGGTAGTGCCGCGAAACTTCACGTTGATTGTTTCATCAAGCGGATACGTTATGGCGACGGTCTGCCGGGGCAAATCGGACTGGGCAGCGACAGGCAAGCTCAGGGCTGCTACCAACAAAATGAGAAGAGCGAGAGAAACAAAGGAAGCTCGAGTAGATGTCATGACAAAACCACTCCTAATGCTGATTGTGGGGCCGCGTTGACCAGAACCGGCGCCGCGAAATGCCGCAAAGCCACTTATCTTGATGCAAAGACGCGATTCATTGTTGCCGAAGGCTCCGCAGAAGATCAAGCCAGTGCACGAAGTTAATTCCTTTGATAGCGCGTTTTACGGTAAGCCACGATTTGAATAACAAGTATTGTAATTCCGGTGAGCAGAAGGGTGTGGACAAAGCCGCCTTTGTGGAAGGCAAACTTCAGAATGAACCAAACAACTAACAGACTCGACCCTACGATCCACATTTTCCAGGTCTACCTACTCGTGCTGTTGGATTGATCAATGGCTGAGCCGGCACAAAATTCTGAGATTGAGCTTGGCGGTAATTGGGGAGGCTAACAAACCGGAAACTTTTCGTACGCAGAACTTTGGGAAGAGCGTGAATCCAGACTGGCAGAACCTGGTTGAGCATCTGCGAACGCGAATTCAGCTCAGGGCGCTTCATTTAACTTATAGCCCACACCACGCACGGTTAACACGTAACGGGGATTCTTGGGATCGACTTCAAGCTTCTTGCGCAGCCGGTTGATGTGGGGATCGATGTTTCGCTGGTAGCCTTCGTAATCAGTACTCCAAACTTGATCCAGCAGTGCATTACGCGACCAGGCCCGTCCTGGCTCTGAAGCCAGCAATTCCAGAATTTGGAACTCAAGCGGTGTCAAATCGACTCGCGAGCCGTCTCGGCTTACTTCATGCCGCCGTTTGTCAATTACGAGATTGCCCACCTCGATGCGATCAGCGTCGTGCGGCTCCTGGACCATTCCTGAGCGACGCAGCAAAGCCTCGACACGATACTCAAGCTCGCGCGGGCTAAACGGCTTCGCAAGGTAGTCGTCGGCGCCCGCCTCAAAGCCCGCTACTTTGTAATCCAGCGCGTCGTGCGCGGTAAGAAAGAGCGTTGGGGTTTGCACGCCCCGTCCCCGCACTCGCTTGAGTAGTTCAAACCCGGTCATGCCCGGCATCGAGACGTCGAAGATGAAACAATCAAACCTGCCGCCAACGGCCGGCTCAAGAGCGGCGGCGCCACTCTCTCGTTCATCAACTTGAAAGCCCAACCGGCGAAAATATTCGGCCAGGAGCAAACGCATGTCGGCGTCGTCATCAACGATTAGAAGTCGCTTGTCAGCGTACTTACTGGCTGCCTGTGGTTCCAAAGCTAGATCCGCCGGGAAGGAATTTGATTTCAAGAAATTTGTAAGCGAATTATAACTCACTTCTGCGTGAGACAGGCAAAGCATTCGAGCTTGAGCCGCTGGAGCTGGAATTAACTGCCGGCTCGAAGAGCTGTTATGCATCCAATTTTGAGATGCATGTGAACCACTAACCTTGACGCGCTGAAGCGCCGGTAAGTATAGTTGCCTTTCGGTTTCACAACCATCTTAACCCTCCTTATACCAACGGATCAGAGACTTTCGCCACAGCCGATGAACGATTTCAGACGACTCCTCAGGTATCTAAAACCTCACTGGGGAATCTTCATATTGGCGACCTTTGCCATGCTGATCGTCGGGCTCCTGGAAAGCGCCATTGGCGCGCTAATCGTGCCAATTTTTAATCAGGCATTTTCTCAGGGAGCAGGTCAGCGCACCGCCACGCTCTTTGGATTGGAACAAATCATTCCCGATTCTGGTCTGGCCGCCTGGAAGACGATCTCGATTCTTCTGCTCACTTTCACCCTGGCGAAGGGCTTCGCGGAGTACTTCTCGACCTATCTAATGGCGCGCATCGGCCAGTCCGCCGTGCTTAAACTCCGCCAGGATCTTTACCGCCACGTTCTCTCACAGTCGGCAAGTTTCTTCGAACGGCATCGCACCAACTACCTGGTGTCCCGGCTCGTTTCCAGCGCGGCGGCAATCGAGGTCGCCTTCACGAGCACGATTCGTGACATGCTGCGCGAGAGCTTTACCTTAATCGCTTTCCTCGGCGCGTCGTTTTTTTATAGCTGGCGTTTGACTCTGTTCTCATTGCTGCTGGCCCCGATAGTAGCGATCTTGACTGCACGCTTCGGCACGCGGCTGCGAAATCTGGCGCGCGACAGCTTCGAAGGCAGTAAGGAGCTGACTGACACAGCCCAGGAAGCGCTCTCCAATCACAGCATCGTCAAAGCCTATCGCGGTGAGGCACGAGAAGCTGATCGCTTTACGACTGTGGCAAAGCGTATCGTGCGCGCCAACCTGCGGACCGCACGCATCTCCGGTTTCGCTCCCCCATCCATTGAGATGCTTGGCATGATCTTTGTTGTCTTCCTACTCTACTTTGGTCAACGCGAGATCCTTGCCGGCCGCATGAATGCCGCGCAGTTCATAGCATTCCTCTTCTTTTTGTTTCGCAGCTACGATCCGATGCGCAAGTTGTCGCGCTTGCAAAACAGCATGGAGCAGGCCCTCGCCGCAGCACATCATGTTTGGGAGGTGATGGACGAACATTTAGAGATTCCGGAAAAGGCAGACGCAGTAGAGTTGCAGCCGCTCAGAACCGGGATCGAGTTACGCGAGGTTTCGTTTGGCTATGCCAACGAGGGTCGGCCGGTGCTACGCAACGTAAGTTTGCAAGTAGCCGCCGGAACCATGGTCGCGTTAGTTGGGGAGTCGGGTGGCGGTAAATCAACCCTGACTAAACTACTGCCGCGCTTTCACGATCCGAGTTCCGGGGCAGTATTGTGGGATGGCGTGGACCTTCGCAATGTGCGGCTCGCCACTTTGAGGCGCCAGATCGCCCTTGTTACGCAAGAGACAGTGCTCTTTAACGACACTGTGCTGCACAATATCTCCTACGGCAAACCCGAGGCTACCCAGGCTGAAGTCGAGGCTGCGGCAAAGATAGCTTTTGCTCACGACTTCATCATGGAGCTGCCCCGGGGATATCAAACGATAGTAGGCGAGCGTGGGGTTTTTCTTTCGGGTGGGCAACGTCAACGTTTGGCAATTGCTCGATCGCTGCTGGTTGATGCGCCGCTCTTGATTTTGGATGAAGCGACTTCGGCGCTTGATGCTGAATCGGAACGCTTTGTGCAGCGCGCGATTGCTAATCTCGTGCGCAACAGGACCACGATAGTAATTGCGCACCGCCTTTCAACCGTACGCCGCGCCGACACAATCGTTGTGATGGAGTCCGGCCGAATAATCGAAACAGGATCTCACGAGGAACTACTTGCGCGCGGCGGGCAGTATAGGAAACTCTACGAGCTCCAGTTTGCCGATGAAGAGAATTTGACGGCCCTTGTTTCTCAAAGTTCTGGCCTTTGAGCTTGGTACTTTGAGCTTTGTTCATTTGACGGTTAAGAGCAGACTGAATCCAACAGAACAAAGTACAAAGCCCAAAGTTCAAAGCTCAGAGCCACAACCGAGAGGCCGAGGGCCCATATCAATCACTATGAAATCAATGACCGGATATGGACGAGCCTCGGTCGCGGGAGATAATTTTTCTGTCTCCGTCGATCTTAAGACTGTTAACAACCGCTTCCTGGATATTCATCTAAGAATCGGGGGCGAGCTCTCTGCCCTTGAACCATCGATAAAGAAGCGGATCAGTTCTCGGCTCTCGCGCGGCCGCGTGGACGCAGCCGTCACTTTCGAACGCACCTCGCAAATTGCTTATGAACTTAATCGGCCCTTGATTGCCGGCTATGTGGGCGCTCTGCGCGAGATGCAAGAGGAGTTTCAGATTGCAGGTGAAGTTGATATCAATGTTGTTGCTCGCCTCCCTGGGGCACTGCAACCGGCTCGCGACGCCCTCAACGAGTCGATGGTCGAAGGCATTGAACAGGCCCTCGATGAAGCACTGACCGAATTGGAACGCATGCGGGAACAGGAAGGAGCAGCACTGCAAAGTGAGATGCGCGAGCGTTTGGACAAGATCGAAGTGCTCATCCCCGTGATCGAGGGTGCCGCCGGTGGTCTCGCGGATACCTACCGCGAACGTTTGCAGAAACGGATTGGCGAGTTGCTCAACCGGGAAACGCAACTGATCGAGCTTGATCATGCAAGAATGGCTCAGGAGATTGCTTACCTCGCCGATCGCAGTGACGTGAGCGAGGAGATGGTGCGCCTCAAGAGTCACCTGCAACAGTTTCGCGAGGCGCTCAGCTCAACCAGTGAAACTGGTAAGATGCTGGACTTCTTGCTTCAGGAATTGAACCGGGAAGCGAACACCACCTTGTCTAAATCTACCGAACTGTCCATTAAGGAAGCGGCCCTGGGAATCAAAGCCGAGGTCGAAAAACTGCGCGAACAGGTCCAGAATGTCGAGTGAAACCAAAGAGCTAGCCCCGAAAGTAGCGACCGCAACGCAAACTGGAATTCTGTTCGTTGTTAGCTCTCCTTCAGGCGGTGGCAAGGGCACGCTCATCCAGCGGGTCCTAAGCCGGTTACAAAATCTCAGTTACTCGGTTTCTTATACGACTCGGAAGCCAAGAAACGGCGAGGTTCACGGCCGCGAGTACTTTTTCGTTAGCCGCGAAGAGTTTTCCCGGATGGTCGAGAAGAACGACTTCCTTGAGTGGGCCACCGTTCATAGCCATCTCTATGGGACCAGTCGCAGTCAGGTAGCCCACGACGTTTCCCTCGGCCGCGATATCGTCCTCGAAGTGGACGTGCAGGGCGCGGCCAGCATTCGTAATTTGGTTCATGATGCCGTCAGCGTTTTCATCCTGCCACCTTCCCTTGAGGTGCTGCGCAAACGGCTGATCGCGCGGGGCACCGATTCAGATGAGGAACTCGGCGTCCGCCTTCGCAACGCGCCCGAAGAACTTAAGGCTTATAAGACGTTTGACTACGTGATCATTAATGATGATGTCGAGCAGGCTGCAGCGAAATTGATGGCCATCATCGAGGCTGAACGTCTGCGGCTTTCGCACCAGGAAGAGAAGATTCGCGGGGTGGTGGATAGTTTTCAATTGTAGTCTGCGGCGGCAACGCTTGCCGGCGATCACAAATTATTCAGGAGGAATATTACTTAAGTTATGCCGTCCACAAATCAGGAACTAGAAAATGCTCTGGATGAGATGGAAACTCCGCAAGTCGACTCCAAGTATCGCTTGATCATTCTTGCCGCCAAGCGAAGTAAACAGTTGCAACGTGGAGCTCGGCCACGTATCGAAATTGACCCGGTTAAGCACAAACCGACGCGCATTGCGCTTGAGGAAGTTATGCGCGGCAAGGTGAACTTTACGATTAAGGAACGGGAAGATTTGCCGCCTGAAGAGTGATGCCGCTACATACCCTTGTAATCCGGTCCCCCGCCACCTTCCGGGGTTACCCAGTTTATGATCTGGTAGGGATCCATGATGTCGCAGGTCTTGCAGTGGACGCAGTTTGAGAAGTTGATCTGAAGTTTTCGCCGCCCGTTCCCGCCGTCGTCCACCATTTCGTAAACAGCCGCCGGGCAGAATCGCTGGCAGGGGTTGCCGTACTCTTCCACACAGCGAGTAGCGCAGATATTCGTATCGAGGACGTGCAAGTGGACCGGCTGATCTTCATCGTGCCCCACCGATGCGTGATACACATCCGTCAGTTTATTGAAGGTGATCTTGCCGTCGAAGCGTAGGTCCCGGTAACGCTGAGCGATATCGTCTCCCTGGTAGTTGTATGCGCTGAGACGTTTCATCACTTCATGGCCCGATTCAGCTTTTGCTCGATCAAAGATTCCCCACGAGCGGCCGCCAGTGATGTATTGGAATCCTGTGTTTACAATTCCCAGCCAGCGCCCGTGCTTAAACCCAGCGTGAAAGTTTCTCACCTTGCGCAACTCCGGGATGATCCAACTTTCATTGACGAGCTGTTCGTAGCGTTGCAGCTTACTTGCTGAGAAGTTGCCTGCAACCAAAGCCTCAAAGATTGCCTCCGCCGCCAACATTCCACTTTTGATAGCCGAATGAATTCCCTTCAGACGTTGCGAGTTTAAGAACCCAGCGCAGTCGCCTACCAGTAGCACACCGTCGGCATAGATCTTCGGCATGGCAAAGTAGCCCCCGGCAGCAATTGTCTTAGCTCCGTAGCGCAGCAGCTTCCCACCCTCGAGTAGCTGGGATATGTAGGGGTGAGATTTGAACCGCTGAAACTCCGCATGTGGATCGAGCAAAGGATCTTTGTAATCGAGTCCCGTCACATAACCGATATTCAAGATGCGATCCTGCATTCCGTAGATCCAGCCACCGCCATAAGTTTGCGTATCCGAGGGAAAACCGAGGGTGTGCGTAACGCGTCCGCTGGGATAACGATCGTCCGGCAACTCCCAGAGCTCTTTCACGCCCACGCTATAAACCTGAGGTTCTTTACCTTCGTTCAAATTGAGTCGTTGGCTTAACTCTTTGGTTAATGACCCGCGCGGCCCTTCCCCCAGGACAGTGACTTTCGCACGTAAATCGACGCCTGGCTCGAAGTTCGCTTTGCGTTTCCCTTCCTTATCGATTCCTTTATCGCCCGTGCGCACCCCCACAACCCGATCTGCATCGTCGTAAAGCATCTCCGCCCCGGGAAACTCGGGGAAGATATTTACTCCGGCCGCTTCACATTGATCACCCAACCAGGCAGTGAGTCGATTTAGGGAGACGATGTAGTAGCCATGATTTTTGAGCGGGGGTGGCGTGATTGGTGAGCGGATTGCCCGCTTTTCAGTCAAGTAAAGGAAGTAATCTTCTTTCACAGGCGACTCGAGCGGCGCGCCCTGCTCGAGAAAGTCGGGCAGCAGTTCGCGCAATGCCCGCGGATCCATGACAGCGCCGGACAGGATGTGCGCCCCGACTGACGATCCCTTTTCAATGACACCAATTTCAATCTCGCCTAGGGACGCGCCCTGTTTCTCACCCTTAGCTATGGATTCGTTATGCATCTTGACGAGCCGTGACAGATGTAAGGCCCCACTCAAGTTCGCAGGCCCGGCTCCTACAAACACAACGTCCATTTCCAGGGTTTCGCGTTCCATTTATTCAGTCCTCAACCTTTGGCGACCAAAAATGAATGACCATTCAGTGGCGAGTATAGCAAACGGGGTTAATCCCTCGAAGCGGGGCCCAGCGAATTGCAGATTGCCAGATGCCAATTGCCAATTGCCGAATGGCCTTAACTGAAAGAAGCCAAGCGACAACGTGGCGAGCCACCGGCTAGCCCTGGTGGTGCTGACCTCACCTCTCTAGCAATTGGCAATTGGCAATCGGCAAGGGGATTTCGCCAATCATTCGTCCGTCTGTACAATCAATTCGATTGCTGAGAATTGGGACCGAGAAGCTTATGTCAGAGCACAAATACACAAATCGACTCATCAATGAAACCAGTCCGTACCTGCGGCAGCACGCTCACAATCCCGTGAACTGGCACGCCTGGGGCGAGGAGGCGTTTGCCGAAGCAAGACGCGAAAACAAACCAATCTTACTCAGCATTGGTTACTCTGCCTGCCACTGGTGTCACGTGATGGAGCACGAGTCCTTTGAGAACGAAGAGATCGCTAAACTGATGAATGAAAACTTCGTCAATATCAAAGTCGATCGCGAAGAACGTCCTGACCTCGATCAGATATACATGAACGCCGTGCAGATGATGACTCATCATGGCGGCTGGCCCATGACTGTCTTCCTCACGTCTGAGGGTGTTCCTTATTACGGCGGCACCTACTTCCCTCCCGTTGATCGCCATAACATGCCTGGCTTTCCCCGTGTGCTGATTGCCCTCGCTGAAGCTTACCGCGAACGCCCCGACGAGATAGCGGAGACGACCGCTTCCGTCCGCAAGGAACTGGAACGCTTAAGCGCCGCGCAAGAATCCTCTGAACTTCTGACTACTGACCTGCTCAATGTCGCCTATCGTGGAATTATTAAGAACTACGATCCAAACAATGGCGGCTTTGGAAGTGCACCGAAGTTTCCCCCGGCGATGGTTTTGGAGTTCCTGCTTCGCACCTATCACCGGACTGGAGCTGAGGAAGCATTGCAAATCGTCATGCACACCTGTCGCAAGATGGCCGAAGGCGGCATTTACGATCAGCTGGGAGGCGGCTTTCATCGTTACTCGACTGATTCAAAATGGCTCGTGCCCCATTTTGAAAAAATGCTTTACGACAACGCGCTGCTTTCGCGACTTTATCTGCACCACTTTCAATTAACACAAGACAGCGAAGCGCGCCGAACCGCAGAAGGAATACTCGACTATGTAGTGCGCGAAATGACATCGAGTGAAGGGGGGTTTTATTCAACGCAGGATGCAGATTCCGAAGGGGTGGAAGGAAAGTTCTTTGTCTGGAGTTACGCCGAAATTAAAGACCTGCTCGGAGACGCCGATGCCAGACTCTTCAGCGATTACTACAACGTCACGGAAGAGGGAAACTTTGAAGAGGCAAACATTCTTAATATCACTCATTCGCCTGCGGATGTTGCCGCCAGGAATAAGGTAGACGCAGCGGAACTTGAAGCGGTCCTGGCCCGGTCGAGAAAACGACTTTACGACGTGCGCGAGCAACGAGTGAAACCCGATCGTGACGAGAAGATCCTGACTGCCTGGAATGGAATGATGTTGGCAAGTTTCGCCGAAGCCGGCGCGATCCTCGATCGTGAAGACTACATAAATGTGGCCAGGCATAACGCCCGCTTCGTTCTAGACACCCTGCGAAGCGAGGCACTCCTCCTGAGAACCTGCAAGGATGGCGTCGCTAAGTTGAATGGCTACCTCGAGGACTATGCTTTCCTCGGTGAGGGTTTACTGACGCTTTATGAAACCACCGGCGAACTTGAATGGCTGGAAGAATGTCTGACGCTCACCGCAAAAATGGTGGAGGAATTTTGGGATGACGAGGCAGGGGGGTTTTTCTTCACGGGAAAGAGTCACGAGACGCTGATCGTACGTTCAAAGGATTTCTTCGATAACGCGACTCCTTCGGGTAATTCAGTTGCCGCAGAGCTAATGCTCCGTCTGGCAGCATTGACAGACAACGACGATTACAGACGCCGCGCAACGACGGTGTTGCGATTAATCGTCAGTGTGATGATGCGGTACCCAGCCGGCTTTGGCCGAGCGTTGGGAGCGCTCGACTTCCATTTAGGTGACCCCAAAGAGATCGCGGTTGCAGGTGACCCTACAAACCCCAAGACCAGGTTGTTGAAACGCGAAATCTGGAATCGCTACCTGCCAAATAAAGTCGTCGCGGAGGCCACGTCTGAGCCGGCCCGAGCCAGCGAGCTCATTCCTCTACTCCGAGGACGCGAGGTCGGGGACGAGCCCAGGGTATACGTTTGTGAACAATACGTCTGCAAAAACCCAGTTACGGAGTCGAACGAACTGGCCTCGCAATTGGAGGAAAACCCCAAAAAACAGCGCCATATCACCAAAGCGTCGAGCTAGCCGACTCGCCCTGCTGTCTCAAGAAACGATGTCTTGACTCAAACCTTTTGAAAAGCTATCTTTAGCTTCGCGGCCAACACGGTTGGCCACGTTTCCCGATTAGATAATCCACTCTTTTAGCGGTTCTCAACCAAACCTCTCTTAAGCTGCTGTTCAACCATTGAAAGCCCTGGTTCGGACAGCCTGTGCTTTCAGCCCCACGCCTCTAATCCCAGGGAAGGATTCACGCGAAGAAATGCAAAACAAGAACTGGTTAAGTAGCGCCGTCTTCATTGGAACATCGATAGCTGCCGCGGGACTGCTCCTCACGGCATTGCTGTCGGCGACTTCAATACCAATGCGCGGTGAGGCCGGCGTCTTTTCCTGGTTCGGTTTGCTCATGCTGATCTTCGTCGCGAGTGGCTTTACTGTCTCTGTTACCAGCAACGATGGTCAAAGTGAGAGCAAGAAGTCGGTCGCTGATACTTTCGTATTCCTCGCTGTGATGCTTTTTGCAATCCCCCCGGCTGGAACACCCGGACCGGCCATTGTCCTGGCCGGTATTGTTGGTTTCTTATCGACCTATACTTACGGCAACCGCAGACAACTCGTGCTGACTACGGCCATTGCCATCATCTCCACTTCTATATCCGCCTCGTGCTACGGACTGCTCGTAGGTTTCTTTGCCATCCAGTCTGATCTGGTAGGTCACCGGCTGCCGCTGAATGTTTTTCTGATTCCACTCTGCACACTCGCGCTATTGCAATATATTCTTACCACGCTTGCCACGGCCGCTTTTATCAGCATCGATACCGGAAAGAAAGCAACCCTGCCCTCAAAGGAGAGCATAGTCTGGACCATAACGGCCCAACTTGCTGCCGCCTCATCAGCAGTACTCTTCTACTCCGCTATTCACGATGGCGGTGTTCCTTACGCACTGCTCGGTCTACTTATTACTGTCCTCGTCTATCTGCTCTACCGTTTCAACGAGAAACAGGTTGAAGAGGTAAAACGCGCGGAAGCGGATCGCCGCCGTCACATCGAAGAGATGGCTGTGATTCACATGAACACAATCGAGTCTTTGGCGATCGCCATCGATGCGAAAGACCAAACGACGCATGGTCACGTGCGGCGCACCCAAATCTATGCACAGGAGATGGGTGCCTTGCTGCGCGTCAGTGAGCCCGAGATTAAGGCCCTGGTTGCAGGCGCGCTGCTGCATGACATTGGGAAGCTGGCAGTGCCCGAATACATTCTCAACAAGCCCGGTAAGTTGACCGAAGCCGAGTTCGCAAAGATGAAAATCCATCCCACGGTAGGAGGCGACATCTTGCGGCGCGTCAATTTTCCTTATCCCGTCGAGGATATCGTCCGCTACCACCACGAAAAGTGGGATGGGTCCGGATATCCGCGCGGCCTGCGGCATGAGGCCATTCCCCTCGTGGCCCGCATCATTTCGGTTGTTGATTTCTACGATGCAACTCGTTGCGACCGGCCTTACCGCAAGGGCATGACGCGCGAAGAGTCATTGGCCTTATTGCAGAGCATGGCGAGTAGCGCCTTCGATCCACGCGTAGTGGAAACGTTCGTCGCGCACGTTGAGAGATTTGATGGACTAATAAACAAGGAAGACATTCGTGAGCAGGTTCATTGCGAGGCCGATCTGGTTGACTACTCAACTAGCACCCGGCCAGATGCCGGACTCGCCTCTGACATAATGGGATCTCCCAACGACACCACCGGCTTCCGCTCGATTTCCGAAGCCCAGCGTGAGGTCTTTGCGTTACATGAAATTGCTCAAACGATTGGTTCATCGCTCAATATCAACGATACCGTCACGCTGGTTTCGAACAAGCTGCGTGCGATTGTTCCTTTTGATACCTGCATAATTTTCATTGTCGACGAGAAATCCGGTAAAGCAGCTGCCTTGCATGTTGCCGGGGAAGACGCAGAATTCTTCAAACGACGTCGGGTAGATGTGGGAGACGGCATCACGGGCTGGGTAATCGCCAACGCCCGTTCTATGTGTAATGCCTCGCCGGAGTTGGATCTCGTCGGCGTTCCCGAACCTATCTCCAAAGAATATCGTAGCGTGCTGGTTTCGCCATTGTTGCGTGAAGACGGCTCCTTCGGCGCCATCACCCTGCTCTCAAAAAGCAGAACGTCATACACGACTGAGCATGTGCGGCTGCTGGAGTCGGTCTGTCAGCATGCTTCGAGCGCGCTCAACAACGCGTTAACTTTTGAGAAAACAAAAGAAAGTGCGCTCGTAGATGGGTTGACCGAGCTACCTAACGCGCGCGCCTTCTACATGCTGCTTGGCCAACGAATCGCCGAGTGCCAGCGGATGAATCACGAATCACTGTCCGTGATCAGCATGGACATAGACAACTTTAAGAGCATCAACGACGAGTACGGACATGCAATCGGGGATCGCGTGTTGGCGAGTATCGCCGGAGTTATTCGCAAAGAACTAAGACAGATGGATGTCCTGGCGCGCTATGCCGGGGATGAATTCGTGATCATCATGCCGATGGCATCCCAGCAGATGGCCAGCACCGTGGGTGACAGGATCCGCGGCGCCGTGGAGAGCCAGAAGTTTTCTGTCCGCACTGGCAAGACTGTCCAGTTAGGCTTAAGCCTCGGGGTCGCCTGCTTCCCTGCTGATGGCGAGACGACCGAAGAGTTGCTTACGTCGGCGGCCAGCGTCATGCAGCGCGACAAGCATCGGCGAAAGACGATTCTGACTGTGGCCAAGGCTCCGATCAGCAGTATCGGCGCCCTCAGCTAGGGACCCGCGTTGCACAATCAAGGCGCTCATCGCCAGTGGGCGGTGAGCGCTTTTTCTTGCAATGACGACAGTGTCCAGATGAACGAGCAAGGCCTATTTTGCAGGCCTTACAATAAGTCGCGTATAATCCCTCCCACTACAAGAGACATCGCCGGGCTGCAACAGGATGTCACCACATCCACACCCGCGTGTCGGAAGAAAACAAAGAAGACTGAAAAATGAGTAAACAGTCCCAACCCTCCAACAGCCGTGCAGCGGCCAATGAACAGAACAGTGTTGCCGTGATCGATGGGGACGTGCCGGACGAAGGCCAGATGCACGATGATCGTGACGCGGTGAAGCAGGAACAGAAGCGCCACCTTGCCGCTTATGATCAGAAGACTCTGGTTGAACTGTTGCGGCAAATGCTGCTGATCCGCCGTTTTGAGGAGAAGTCCGCCGAAGCCTACAGCTTGGGAAAGATCGGCGGCTTCTGTCATCTCTACATTGGCCAGGAAGCCGTTGCCGTGGGCGCCATCTCCGCGATTCGTAAAGACGACTACGTGCTCACCAGCTATCGCGATCACGGGCAGGCGATCGCCAAGGGAATGTCGCCTGACGCCGTCATGGCAGAACTGTTTGGCAAGGCGGGTGGTTGTTCGCAAGGCAAAGGCGGGTCGATGCACATGTTTGATAAGAGCATCGGCTTCCTTGGTGGCCATGCGATCGTCGGTGGCCAGATTCCTCTAGCCACGGGGGTCGCCTTTGCCAGCAAGTACCAGGGCACCGATCAAGTCACGCTTTGCTTCTTTGGCGAAGCTGCAGTGAACCAGGGCGCTTTTCACGAATCGCTGAATATTGCGCAGCTCTGGAAACTTCCGTGTATATATATCTGCGAGAACAATCAGTATGGAATGGGCACATCGTTGCAACGCGCAATGTCGCTGCACGACATTTCCCAAAAGGCATGCGCGTATGAGATGGCAGCAGAATTCGTTGATGGCATGGATGTGCTCGCGGTAAGAGAAGCCACGGCGCGAGCGGTCGAACGGGCACGAAAGGATTACCTGCCAACTTTGATCGAGGTCAGAACCTATCGCTTCATGGGCCACTCGATGTCCGATCCTGGTAATTACCGAACTCGAGCGGAGATAGAGAAATATCAGGAACGGGATCCGTTGAAGGTTTTCGCAGCGACTCTGCTGGAAGAGAAGATCATCAGCGAGAAAGATTACGAGGCGATGGAAAAAGAGGTGCAGGAACAAGTCGCCCAAGCGCTGCGCTTCGCTGAGGAGAGTCCCCTGCCCGAGCCCGGTGAACTCTACACAGATGTCTATGCCAATCCGATAACTCCAGGGAAGTCGGTGTGAAGCAGCGCTGTCGTTAGCGCGAGTCGAGGAATTGAAGCAATGGCTCTGATCACAATGCGCGAAGCTCTCAATCAAGCGTTACGCGAAGAGATGCTGCGCGACGAAAATGTGTTCCTGATGGGCGAGGAAGTTGCCGAATATCAGGGCGCGTACAAAGTCACTAAGGGACTACTACAGGAGCTGGGTCCCAAACGCGTGATTGATACGCCGATCACTGAACTTGGGTTTGCGGGACTGGGCGTCGGCGCGGCGATGGCTGGCCTGCGACCAATCGTGGAGTTCATGACATTTAACTTCTCAATTTTGGCTACCGATCAAATCATTAACTCGGCCGCCAAGATGCTCTATATGTCCGCGGGCCAGTTCAAAATCCCGATTGTGTTTCGGGGGCCGGGCGGTTCAGCTTATCAAGTGTCGTCGCAACACTCTCAGGCTCTGGAATCCTGGTTTGCTTACTTTCCGGGAGTGAAAGTTGTCATGCCGTCGACCCCGGCAGACGCGAAAGGTTTGTTGAAGTCCGCGATCCGTGATGACGATCCGGTAATCTTCATTGAGCAGGAAAGAATGTACGGCAACAAGGGGGAAGTTCCCGAGGACGCTGATTTCATAGTGCCGCTCGGAGTTGCCGATGTGAAACGTGAGGGCACTGACGCCACTATTGTCGCGCGCTCGCTGATGGTGCCGGTGGCGTTAAAGGCCGCCGAAGTTTTGGCCGAGCAGGGTGTCTCCTGTGAGGTAATTGACCCGCGCACGATTAGACCGCTGGACATCGACACGATTGTCGCGTCAGTTAAAAAGACAAATCGTGTGGTTGTTGCTGAAGAGTCGCATCCGTTCTGTGGCGTGGCCGCGGAGATTAGCACCGAAATCATGGAGCGGGCTTTCGATTATCTTGACGCTCCGGTAAAGAGGCTTTCAGGCGCTGATGTGCCCATGCCCTACGCAAAAAATCTTGAGACCTTAGCCATTCCCACGGTCGATCAAGTGGTAGCAGCCGTGCGCGAGGTGGCTTATTTGGCGTGAAATCGTGAATCGTGGTATCTACTTCGACCCCTATAGGTGACTGACACCTCCAATTACGATTCACTATTTCCGATTCACTATTCAGAGGCTTGAATGGCAACCCAGGTGATCATGCCAAAGCTGTCGCCCACGATGGAAGAGGGGCAGCTCTCGCGCTGGCTTAAAAAAGAGGGCGACAAGGTTTCTATGGGCGAACCGCTCGCCGAGATTGATACCGATAAAGCCACCATGGAAATGCAGGCGCTTGCGAACGGCGTGCTCCGCAAGATCATTATTAAGGAAGGCGAATCCGCTCCCCTCGGTCAACTGATCGCTGTTATTGGTGAACCTGACGAAGACATCTCGGCAATGCTGGCGAACAGCGGTGCCGCACCAAAAGCAGTTGCCGCAGCACCCGAAGCAAAACCAGAACAAGCAACGGCTCCAGCTCCAGCCGCGGAAACTCCCGCACCAGCGAAGCCTGCAAGTGACGCGACCAAAACAGTCGCGCCGGACGGCAATGGTTCCACGCCGGCACAGCCCACTTCGACGAGCGATCGCTTAATCGTTTCGCCACTCGCGGCACGCATGGCTGCCGAGGCAGGTGTAGATCTGCGCTCTTTAACTGGCAGCGGCCCCGGAGGCCGGATCGTAAAGCGAGACATCGAAGCGGCTATGAGCAAGGCAGAAGCGCCGGCACCAGCGCAAGCATCGGGCGCAGTAGTCAAGTTTCCGGTGCGCGAGCCTGGTGCGACCGAAGCATCGGCTTTTGTGGATGAGCCTATCAGCGAAATACGCCGCATCATCGCTAAGCGTCTCGTAACTTCCCTCGGGCCAATCCCGCATTTTTTCCTCACCAGCGAGATTGAGATGGACCGCGCTGCAGAGATGCGCCGCAACATCAATGAACTCGATCCCGAGCTCAAACTGAGCATCAATGACATCATCATCAAAGTTGCGGCAGCCGCCCTCATGGCGCACCCGCAAGTTAACGCCTCGTTTCAGGAAAAAACGGTTAGGTATTACGAGCGGGCCGATATCGGAGTCGCCGTAGCAATCGAGGATGGATTAATTACTCCAGTAGTGCGTTCCTCCGATCAGAAATCCCTGAGCGAGATTGCGCGAGAAGTGCGCGACCTGGCTGAGCGCGCGCGGAAGCGCAAGTTGAAACCAGAAGAATATACGGGCGCCAGCTTTTCCATTAGCAACCTGGGAATGTTTGGCATCGACGAATTTACCGCGGTCATCAACCCACCTGAAGGAGCAATCCTCGCAGTTGGCGCGATGACGGCAAAACCCGTCGTGCGTGACAATCAAGTTGTCGTGCGGCAGATGATGCGCGTTACCATGTCATGCGATCACCGGGTGATTGACGGCGCTACCGGGGCAAAGTTCTTACAAACTTTCAAGAAGATGCTTGAGAATCCCCTCTACCTTTTGGTTTGAGCCCAACCTTCGCCTTTCCTGAAAGCTATAGCGCATTTCTCTTCCTCTTTGGCTCTGCAAGTTTGCGGGCCTCTGGCAAATTAGAGAGGAGCGTTGATGAATCGCCTTGTCGTTAGTAGCTTGAATTTGGTTCGCCGCAAAGGTGTCTCCGTGCTGGCGCTGATTGCGATTGCGTCGCCGTGCAACGCACAGTCGGTGCGGCCAGATAGCTCTCTGAGCAAACCGGATTTCTCCAATGCCCGAAAGCTGATTCAGGATCGCATGATCACTGAGTCAATTCCCTCTTTTTCCATTGCCGTCGCTCGCAAAGGGGAAATTCTTTGGGAGGAAAGTTTTGGCTTGGCAGATCGTGAGCAGCGTGTTCCTGCTACGAAAGATACCTTGTATTACCTGGCTTCCGTTACTAAGTCCATAACGGCTACGTCAATCATGGTGTTAAATGAACGAAAGCAGCTGAACATAGACCGACCCATCAATGAATACCTGGGCGCAGCGCGGCTCAGCAGCCCTCGATGGAACGTTAAAGGCGCTACCGTTCGCCGCGTCGCGACCCACACCGCCGGGTTGACTACCTTCGTGCAGAACCGTTTCGGCGTTCCGGCTAATTTCCAGTTTTCTCAAGACCAAATAATCAGGCGCTACGGCGTCGTGTTCTTCCCACCGGGTGACCACTTTGACTACTCCAATCTCGGTTATGGCATTCTCGGAGAGGTGGTTGGCCGGGTATCAGGGAAAGGCTACGACGCTTTCTTGCGCGATGAAATCTTTCGCCCGTTGGGAATGACTCACGCCACCCTCGGTCAGACTCCTGCGGTAGAGAAGCTCGCGGCCAAACGATACAGTTCTGAGTTCGGTCATCGACCGGGAGCCGCATCAGGTACGCCTGGCGCCTCGACGGTCTACTGCAGCGCACACGACCTGTTGCAGTTTGGGATGTTCCACCTGAAGGCGCACCTGCCTAATCAGAAGGCCATACTTTCAGACGTAACCATCGATCTAATGCAAAACGCGACCGTTGAAGTTGGCGATGGTGGACTATATGGCTTGGGTTGGTGGGTTAAGGAGAACCTTTATGGATACCGCAGTGTGCTGGGTCAAGGCGGAACCAACGATGCTTCGGCTTCGCTGCAGCTGATACCAACTGAAGGCATTGTTGTAGTCGCCCTTGCAAACACCGGCACCACCCTTCCAGGTGATGTCATACACGAAGTGCTCTCGACGCTACTGCCGCCCTATCGTGAGAAACGCGTAGCGGACCTCAGCAAGACAACGAAACAGCCCCAGACAGCTACTATGCCGCCAAACTCAATGGTCGGAAACTGGAAGGGGTTCATAAGAACGTACCGCGGCAATCTGCCCTTGGCAGTTTCAATTTCCCCACTGGGAGAGGTGCAAGCAACGGTGGGAGCCCAACCAGCGACGGCATTCAAGAATCCGCGCTTTGAGAATGAAAGACTGACCGGCATTACCGCGGGAGCACTGAATACCGACGAAGACACGGGTCCCGATCCCTACGATTTGGACTTTGAACTGTATCTCCGCGGGCACGAGCTCAATGGGGCGGTGACCACACGCCCCCAGCCAGGAGCAAAACAGTTTACGAGGCTGCCTTTCTGGGTCGAATTGCAGAAGCTGAAAACCAAAGCAGCGAAAGTCCAACTCAAACGCCGGACATTACACGCACGTCGCACTCTTTGACCTGAGATCCGAGTACCCGCCTTTCTGATAATCCCTGCATGCCTCCCAGGACGCCAGTCAAAGAAGCCGGGTTCGCGCCTCATCTTGCACTTATTGCCGTGCAGTTCATGTTTGGCACCTGGCCAATCGTAGGCAAAGTCGTACTGCAGACTATTTCAAGCGCTGGTTTGGTTGGAGTTCGCGTGGTGGGTGCGGCCGTCGTATTGGTTTCCTTGCGCGGCAAGCTTCGTCAGTTACCGCGTTTACCCCTTCGCGACCTCGCTCTGTTGACGCTTTGTAGCTTATTAGGAGTAGTAATAAATCAACTACTCTTCGTTAAGGGCCTGACACTGACGACGGTAATCAACGCCACCCTAATCAGCACTACGATCCCGGTATTCACGTTAATCGTCAGTATTGTTCTGGGTTACGATCGACTTTCGTTGCGTCGCACAACAGGAATCCTGCTAGCCGCGGCCGGAGTTGTCTATCTTGTAGATCCGCTCCGGGCGCAATTCTCCGCACAAACAACCACAGGAAATCTTCTAATCATTACCAACTCGTTTTGCTATGGTGCCTACATAGCGATCTCAAAAGATCTTTTCAAGCGTTACGGTGCGTTGAATGTGATTACCTGGATGTTTGCGATCGGCTGTCTGGTGTCGGCGCCGATTGGCGGGTACGCTTTAAGCAAAGATCCTTTGAGCACCGCCAGTATCTGGATCTGGGTCGCAGTGATTTACATCATCTTGATCCCGACTGTTGCGGCCTACTATCTAAACGCCTGGGCCCTCGTGCGCGTAGCACCGACTACTGTTGCCACCTACATCTATCTGCAACCGCTGATCGCGTTTGGTCTGGCACCTTTGTTACTGGGAGAGAAGTTGAGCCCGCGAACTCTAATCGCCTGCATCTTGATCTTCGCGGGTGTTGGTGTGGTGGTGCGACGAGCGCGCAGTCGCGCAGCGAAAGATGTGATCGAACATCCCGACGCGATGGCTCACTAGGTGCCAGTAGCGGAGGGGGGAGCCACTCGTCGCCTTGTCGCTCCCGTACGGTACTGAGTAGTTTCCGCGTTTGAATAAGGGCAGCTCCGCTGGAGCAGTATCGTCTCAATCAATCTCTTGTTCCGAGGTAATACGCCCCACCGGATATAAATTCATTTGCTGATCCCAGTAAGGCGAACGCCGGTAAAAGAAGTCCAGGCGGGCTGCCGGACTGGCGGCAAAGATTGCGTCGGCTGCTACCTTTTGCTGAAACTCCGCCGCCAGCTTTGGATCTTTTTCCATCATCTCCCGCGCCAGGGTCTCAAGCACATAATGCTCCCCATACTCCTTCTGTTCGAAGATGGCGTTGAAGAAAGCCCATGCAACCAGAGAGTCGGGAGCTTGTGGCTCGAGGAGATTGATAGCGACCTTAGCCAGCTTCTGTGCGAGGGGAACAATCACTGATCCCGCCGGAAATGCTCGGCGCTCCCGCGTCGGCTCGCATTTAAAGCGCGGCATGAATCTCCCTTCAAACGGACCAGCCGGCCAGTTCACTTCGTTGAAGCGATAACTCTCTACCTCAATGGTTGAGGATGAGCTTGTCTCTGTGCACGCAAGCCCATGAGCTCTGAGAACGGCGATGGTTTCCTGCCATTGCGGCGGGACGATGTAGGCGAGTGGCGGAACTATAGACGTGCTGACGCGAAAAGTGTTGTACATCGGCACCGTGATCGCTACCGGTTCCGCTCCAAAGACCACGCGGAGATCTCCTGAGACGTCGCTCATTTCTGTCCGCGACGCCAGCGCTTTGAGGTTGTAAGGTGAAGTTTTCTCAGTTAACTCGAAATCGATGGGATAAGTCTTGGTTGAATCAAATCTGCCGCCGCGTTCGATGGTTTCGGCGTCTGCCGCACGTCCAGCCTCGAGCAGCTTCTTTGGATCGTGGCTGACTTCAGCGAGCGCGAAGCGCAGCAGGTCATAGGTGCCTACAACTCGCGACTTGTAGTCCTTGATCATGTGGGTCTCGATCAAGATGCCGGGCCGATTTCGCAAGGGAACATAGCCCGTTGAGAAGCGCGGACTACCGTTGAAGTCACGAATGCCTTTCGAGAAATCGCGGTTGTCGGCAAACTCCAGATACCACGAGACGATGTTGCCAGCGGCTTCCATGGCGGGAAAAACTTTGCCGTTCATCACCTCTCGCTCCCAACTCAACACACTCGGAGCGATACCTTCGTGATGCTCAAACTGATAAGTGATGTTGTATTGATAGTCGGCGCCGTCGGTAACGTGGCAGTCGATAAACAAATCCGGTTGCCAACGATTCCAAAGTGAAAGCCAGGCGCGCGTTTCCGGAGTGTCTGCCTTCATGTAGTCGCGGTTCAGATTCTGGTATGAAGTTGTGGTGCGCCAACCCAATTCCGCCGGGCCATTCTGATTGATGCGATTGAAAGGGCTGGATCGCTCGTGACCATCCGAGTTGTAAATCGGGATGAAAAGCACAACTACATTCTTGAGCAAATCGGGTTGGGTCTTAGTAATGGCGATATCACGCAGAAGGGCGAAGCCGGCATCCTTTCCGTCGGGTTCGCCAGCATGGATACAGGCCTGGATTAGCACCACAGCCTTGCCGGCGGAGTGTGCGGCTTCCGGAGTAAACGTCTCAGCTTCGGCTGCGATCAAAAGTGGCAACTGACGACCCTCGCCACTCTTACCAAAACTCTCAAAGTGCAGTAACGGCGAAGCGCTAGCGAGTCGTTGAGCGTAGGCAATAGTGTCAGCGTAAGGCGCCGTCTCGCGGTAGTCGGTTTGCTCGGCACGCGTCTGCCAGTCAGGAGGAACGGAGGGACGATTTTGTTGACTCATATTTTTGGGCGAGTTCTAGTCGGGTCTTAGTTGGCGCTTGCAGGAACGACAATTAACACGCCGTCTGGCGTTTAGGATTCCGCAGGCGCAGCGAATGTACATTGTGCGAGCAAACCATTGCGTGATGATCGCACTTACGGCCAGGATGGCGACCATCACAACAAGGTTTAGGAGCAGGTCTCTCAACTTCGGTGTTTGCTTTGCAGGCTCTGGTGATAGGCGTAGCCGCGGTCGTAGCCACGGCGAAAGGCTGCATTCGATCGGGCTTCATGGTAGAAGACGATCAATTCCGGAGCAGCTTCATCGTAAGTGCGGCCTCGCAACTTTGTATGAAAAGCTGCCTCAAAACCACGACGATAGTCAGCTTCATCCGCGGCGAAGTCTCGGCCGGTTGCTTTATAGTTTTGCGCTTCGGCGTCGCGCAAACCGATCCACCAATCGTCGCGCGCTGCATCGAGACTCTGTGCGCCGCCGTCGCTCAAAACCGATCGCGCCTGCGTTTCCGCCTCCTCGTTCTCAGCAAAAGCGATGACCACCGAGCGACCATTTCGTAGTGCATCCTCGTAGAGATAGAGCTCATCGTGCGGCACGCCGTCGGCTAAAGTTCGTTCCAGCGCAGCGCCGGCGGCCATACCAGTTGCTGTACCACCGATGCCAAGAATTGCCGCACCCACAAGTCCGGCCGCTAACACAGGACCTACTCCAGGCACCAACAGGCTGGCGACGCCCGCGCCCAGGCCCAAACCTCCGGCGGTTCCGAGTGCTCCTCCAACCGCTCCACCCATTGCTTTACCCATGCCCGACTGTTCCGTATCGCTAATGGGAAGGTCTTTTTCAATCTCTTTATCGCTGGTATCCGGCGCCAGAAATGCAATCCGGTCGTTTGCTATTCCTGTTGTTTGCAGTTGCCGAACGGCGCGCTCAGCGTCCGGGCGTGAAGCGAAGATTCCTGCTACCGTTTCCATGTTCGTTTCCTCCCTTGGAAATATTTCCTGCATTAAACTCCTGTGTCACAGCCAGAACAAGGAGGATAGGCGAACGACACAAATTGTTGAGGAAATCAGCAACGCTATGTTAGAGTCGAAGTCGACAGCACTTTAGTTAAATCAAAAGGGACATCACCGCGTGTACGATATCGTCGATAAGCACTGGCCCATGTCGGAAGGCGACGGCAAGGCAAGCCGGAAGAAGAAACCGCGGATTCTGGCGATTACCACCGACTGCTGCACTGGTTGCTCAGGCTCACCGGCCTGTATCGAGTACTGTCCGATTGAGGCCTGCATGTTCTGGGTGCCGGACGAAGATCATCCGCCCTTCGGCCGCATCGAAGTTGATCCTTATCTTTGTATTGGGTGCCAGAAATGCACCAGCAAAGGCCCCGATGGGGCTTTTCTTGATGGTTGCCCCTGGGATGCGATCGAGATGGTGCCCACTGAAGATTGGGAAGGACTGCATGGCATCGCGCTCCCCGACGCGCCGCCGGCCCCGCCCGCTTAACAAACTATTTAGTTTCCGCCAAGCGGCTCCTGATAGTTTTTGCTGTCAGGGCCGCTTGTTCTTTTATCCTATCTGAACGTTTCGGCCCCGGAGCCGCACCCCGCTCATACTGCTCAAGCGCTGGCAAGTCGTCTCGATCACCAACGAGCGAAAGACCGCGCATCGCCTCCCAAATACTTTCTTCATCCGCAGTAAGCGTCATCAATGTCTCGCCCGCGGCAATCGCGGTTCCTGGATTTAAGGTAATTCGTTCCACTCTCCCGGGAAGTGGCGAGCGCACCTCTTCGATCAAGTTGTTGGCCTGCCGCAGTCGCATCAATAAGGTGCCTCGCGCTACTGGAGAGTGTTCCTTAAGCGAACTTTCCACCACGCCGCTCGCCGGAGCTACCAACGCATAAGGTTGCAGGATCGCCCGCAGCTCAGCGCGTCCACTCGCGTCCTCAAACCGCAGCAATGCCAAGGCAGCGTTCCGTCGCACGATCGGTTCTCGATCTTTTAGCAAGACTCCCAACGATTGGTGAAATTCGTCGGCCTTGTTGTCGAAGCCCATCACCCAAGCCGCCGTCAAACGAAATTCGGTTTCGGGGTCGCCAGAGAGACGGACAACCTGTGGGTACCATTGGCGCGCAGCCGGATCGCCGCGCGCGATGCGCTCCTGAACTTGAAGTAAAGCGTGCTGCACTCGCCGCGGATGTTTTTGGTCGGAGAGATAAGTGCTGATATCGGCGTCTGACAAAGAGCGGCCAAACCAGGTGAAGTACCAGGTCAGAAAAGCTCCGAGGACAAACAACACCGCAAGAATCAAAATCGGGCCTGAGGCGCGCAGTCTTTTGATCTCGGGCAACGTTACGTTAACGTCCGGCTTGTTGCCTTCACTTGTGTTCGCCGGTGCGTTGTCGCTCATGGAGTGGGATAGAGGTGATAGAGCATGAGATAGACGATCACGCCGGTCACCGAAACGTACAGCCAAAGAGGCAGCGTCCAACGCGCTATCTTTCGATGACGCAGGAAGTCGCCACGTGCCGCGCGCATGAGAGTGATTAGCACTAGTGGCACGATTACAATTGCGAGGACAACGTGACTAATCAAGATTACGAAGTAAAAAGGGCGCACAATTCCCTGCCCTAAGAACTTAGTATCACCATGATAGTAAT
>JBAPXA010000125.1:0-20536 GCA_049283975.1 Pyrinomonadaceae bacterium
TCTTCAGCAACCTTCCGTACCCTCAGGCGCCCATTCCTTACCGTAATTTCCTGAGCGGCAATATTAAATACTTTCTTGATTGTCTGCCGATCATGGCCTTGCAGTATTTGATCTGTCTGCAATTCAGGAATTTTTTGGTACCGATTGGAACTGGTTTCGTGATCTGGTTTCTTGGTGTGGGAATGCTTTCGTGGGAGTACAGCTATCTTTTTCCATATGTACACGGCACGCTTGATTTCCTGATCAGTTCGGGACAATTCGGCAACCGCAAAATTCCGCCCTTCAATATTCAACTGCTCGCCATGGTCTACTTTGCTTTGATAACGACCGTCAGCTACGTCTTATATGTTACGAAAAAGGATAAAGGCTGAGTGGGGATTGGCGATTGGTGATTGAGAATTGCCTAATACCCAGGGGCTGGAAAAATTGGCTATCGCGTAGAAGCGCGCGTTGCGGACTTGCGGTGGGTAAAGGGGCAGGCGTTACGGCTTTGCCGCCTGGTGTGAGGCAGCGGCTTTGCCCTGCCGTCTGCTGCACACCCCTCCCTTGGGCTTTGCCCTCATCCGTACTTATCTTCTTGAAGTTCTCCAACGGATCAGGTCTTTATCCACTGACAGCGGCTCATCGCTAGACGCGCATCCCTGCCAGATCCTCGCACTCGACCACCGGTAATCCGTTGCTCTTTCCACAAGCCCGCACATACCGGATTCTGATGGATATAATTCACCTTCCGCATAAACATCGCCTCACTGAAAATAGAAAGGACGTTCTTTTCAGTTTGCCAGAGAGAATACTTATAGTTTCGCTCGCGTTGCTGATGTTGCAACTTGGCGAGTGACGAAGCGTGGTTCTTAGCTTTCAGATGATCGATGACCCGACGTGCTGTTAATCCCTTTACCACGCGCAGAACATCGGATGTTGTAGTCGGCCGGTCTGTGAGCAGATGGATGTGATCGACCATGATGACGTACGCAAAGAGCAGAAACCCTGCTGATTTTCGGGCCTCATCTATGGCCCCGCAAAGTACTTCCTTCATGGCATCGGTTCTAAACACTGGAAGTCGATGGTTGGTCACAATCGTTATGAAGAGCGCCTGCGAGTCTCGTGAGAGCTGAAAAGGGTGAGGCATAAGTACATCCTTGGTGAGATGATCGGATAGACCAAACTTATCCTCGTTATGTGTCGTCGTAAAGAGCGCACAGCTCGAAGCAGGGCATAGCCCGATGAAAAAACTTGAGCAGACGGCAGGGCAAAGCCGCAGCCTCACACCAGGCGGCAAAGCCGTAACGACTGCCCCGCTTAACCCACCTGCGAATTTTCCACCCACTGGGTATTAGGCAATCGCAAACTGGGAATCGCATTAGTGGAGATAGGGCGTTACGTTGCGGGCGATCTGCTTGAATTCAGATTCGGTGAGCGGTAGTCGACGGAATGCCGCCCAGCTTTCGCGCGGCCGTAAATTGTCTCCAACCGCAGCGTCCGAGCCGTACAGGGTCCGTTTGACTCCAATCTGACGGATCCGCTTCACGACGAGGGCCGCGTTAGCAGGTGAGATTTTGAGATCCACGCAGCTCGCGACATCGAACCAGAGGCGACGTGTTCGCGGATCGCGTCGCGCGACTGCTGCAGCCAGTACGGCCAGGGCTTCGTCGGACGGAGGATCATCGTAGCCTGGACCGGTGCCGGCGAGGTGCGCAACCTGCACGTGGATGTTGGAAGCCAGCGGGAGCAGTTGTTCTAAGAAGAGGCGCGCTTGTGCTGCGCCATAAGGGCGCTTGCGCGAAATCGAGGCGCGCATGTGGATCACGATTACCATGCGATGCTGATTCGCCGCACGGAAGACCCGCCGTAACTGCTCCAGATGTTCCGGGTTTTCCAATTGCACATCTGAGTTGCCCAAGTGCAGCTTGAGACCGTGCTTGAGATTCGGATCTTTAGCGCAACGCTCTAGTTCAGCGAGAGCGTACTCCTTGAGCGGGTTGAAGCTGCAGAATGCCAGCAGGCGCTTCGGATTTAGCGCCGCCTGCATGCCGGTCCAGTCGTTCTCCGCTCGCACTTTTGCATATTCATCCTCCATCGTACGCGTCGGACTGCCGTACATATAGGCAACGGACAACAAAAGTCCGCGGCGAATACCAGCCGTATCGAGCAGAGTTACGACATCACTCGCTGTAAGCTGTTGCGGCCCACTCGAAGAAGGGTTGAGGAGCTTTGCAATTGCAGGACTGAAGACATGCTGATGGTAGTCGGCCGTGGGAGCGACTTGTCCGGCAGCGCTACTTGTCAGAAACATGATCAGCAGTAACCAGAGAGCGAGTGACTTCATATAACCTCCAGAAACAGGGACCCGTTCTGAGTCACCGACGGCGACGGTGGCTGCCCTTTAGATGAAGTCGACACGAGCTGGGCGCGGAGCGATCTATTCAGAATCCAGCAACTTCGTTGTATGTTCAGTGACACTGGGCGGGTGCGCAATTTCGGCAGTTCGCACTTCTCTTCTAACACTATTAACAACTCCAGCACTCGAACCGGGCGGCAAGGCGTTATAACTCGGCCTTGTTCCAAAACTCAGATCCTGCACCTGCTGAGATTGGTTAGTTGGAATCGCCTCACCAAAGAGACGGGAGTAAAGCAGGATTGAAAGGCCGGCGAGAAAAACTATCATTGGGACGAACAAGGGAATTGGCTCGTCAACAGCCAGACTCAATGCGAGAAAAACCGGCGTTATTGCGGCGCCCCAAAACATCGTCTTTGCTCCGAAGCGCATTCCTTTCCGTCTGGGTGAAAGTAGTTTCGGTTGTGATGTTTCCCGTAGCGAAAGCCCACCGCTACCCGCAAGCCAGTCCGCCACCTCGCTTAACGGAAGACCACACCGCGAACAAAACCTCGTGTTGTCGGATAGCAGTTGACCGCATTTAGGGCAATACATAAGGACGTCTCCCATTGCCGATTGCCGATTACGTGCGGAATGAGGTCGGTACCACCAGGCGGTAGCCGGTGGGCCGACACGCTAACATCCAAGCCTTGCGCCTCACATTGAAAGTCTTAATCACGACTCAGCTTAGTCCAGGGCCGCGTGCCTTTCTACCAGGCCACCGGCTACCGCCTGGTGGTACTGATGACCTCATTCCGTTACCGATCATCGGCTATCGTCAAGCGCACATGACGGCCACACGCTATCGCCTGGTGCTACTGACGTAATTTCATTATAGGCCAATCGGCAATTGGCAATCGGCATTCGGCAATGTGACGGCCATCAGCTCTTTGCCGCCGAGAGCCGGAACGCAACCATCTCATGATCGTTGCGCACGAGCAGCATGTCGTTGACGAGGACCGGGTGATTCCAGGTCTTGCCTTTGATCGCTGGTGAGCGTGCGAGCTCTGCGAATTGCTCGGGGACTGCTTTTACGAGTGCGAGTTCGCCGTGCTCAGACAGCACCAGCAGTACTTCCTGATCCGGTAACAGCACGAGCTGGCCATGGCCGTAGTTTCCACCCTTCCACTTGCGACTGCCGTCCTTTAGATCGATGCACGCGATGCCACTGCCGTCGAAACCGAAAGCATGGCCCTTGTGAACCACGAAGTCACTGAAGTAGGGATTCAGCCCTTCCGAGGTCCAGCGTTCTGTGGCGGTCCAACCGCCAGATCCCTGGGCAACTGCAAGGCGCCGCATGCCGTTGCTCTCGCCATCGTGGACCAGGATGTCGCCCTCCGCGGTGATAGCCGGCTGCACGATGCGAGTGTTGGCCGACAATGGATATCGCCAGAGAAGCTTACCATCAGTGGGCGAGAGGCCAGTCGCTCCAGCGCCGCCTAGCAGCACGACTTGCGGTACTCCGCCGATCGAAAATAGCTGAGGAGAACTGTAACCAGAACCACCGTCTGTGATCGACCAACGTTGTTCGCCGTTGCCAGCGTTGTAGGCGATCAGGTTGCCGGCCATGGCAACAATCACAATGTCATCGACCACGAGCGGCGAGCTCGAAAAGCCCCAGCCCGGTGTCTTCGTCCTGGTGTCGGAAGCCGCGTTACGAGACCAGACAACCGCTCCGGTACTTGCGTCCAGCACGTTAACTACTCCGGTGGCACCAAGTGTGTAAACGTGACCGTTGCTAAGAGTTGGTGTGCCACGTGGGCCAGCCCCGGCATTCGACTCCCAAAACCGGACAGGGTCGCCGTGTTTCCAGACCAGCTTGCCAGTGCCTAAGTTGTAGCAGGCGACAACCTCGTCATTACCGCGCTGCTCCTGCGTGTAGACAAGATCGCCGTGTACTGCGAAGGACGACCAGCCAGGTCCGACCGGCCGGCGCCAGACTTCGACCGGGGGCGAAGCATTCCAGTCAGTATTGATTTTGGCTCCGCGAACGATGCCGTCGCGTGCTGGTCCCCGAAAACCGGGCCACTCAGTTCCCGTGTTTGCTGCTACAGGCGAGGATGGAAGCGCAGCCGGCTCGTCGGCCAACTTGGCCAGGAGCAGCTCCTCGGGAGTCTTCGTCCAGCGCCAATGAATGTCGTTCTCGAAGTTTGCGGTTATGCCACCGGTACGGATTAGCATGAATCCTCCGCAGACAAGCAGAACAGCCAGCACCAGTGTCGCGCCTCGCACTGCATTTGAAACTGGGCGGGTAGCAGACAGGCGATGAATAGCGACGGCCCAAGCTACCAACGCCAGGCAGAGAACCGGAACAATCAGAACATAAAACAGAAAACCCATCGCTCCATTCGCAATCGAAATGTGGATCAAGCGGTAGGTCACGAACAGCGCAACAATGATGAAAGCAATGGCACCCACACGCTCGTACCAACGTGTTCGACTGAATCCCAACCACCAAAGCGTGACCACGAGTACGCCGAGCATGCCAGCCATCATCCCGTAGAACGCGGCAGCGGGAACGAGGAGCGGCACAATAAACCACCCCAGCGCAATCAAAGCCGCACCAATTACGCCAGGCCAGAGTCGCAGCGGTTTTTTGGGCCGCCCCTGCGGGCCTGTTTGGGGAATAGATTGTTCGCTGGTAGGTGGATCCGTGGCGGCGATTGGTTGGTCGTTTGCGGACGTGCTCATGGCAGGTCTTACGCTCCTCGCGTGATGTTTGTTCTTACATTTCTGGGAAGTCAGGAGTCAGGAGCCAGGAATCAGAAAGGGCCCACTTCATGAGCGGCAAAGCCGCTGGTCAGAGACCAATTGAAAGATGGATCAGTGAGACGGCAAGTCAGAGACTTGTACCTGCAGTCAGAGACGAAGCGCCTGAGCTCGGCCTTCAGACGCTCGGGTTTGAATTCAGCGGTGTCGTCCGGGCCGAGCGATCACGAAGCCCCTCGCGGAACCTTGCCTGCTCCTCAGGCGTCAGCTCCTCCCAGCGCCCGCGCGTATGCCGCCGGGAACGATGCGAGCCGCCGCCGCCAAGGCCAAATCCTCCGAACAGAATCCGGCAGAGAGCCAACAGCCCGACAGCCTGCCAAAAGGTGATCAGTTGCAATCCGAACAACGCCGGCGCCAGCCAGTTCCACAACAACATCACCACTATGCCGCCCAGCGCAATGAAGATCATCATTCCGACGATCCCAACTGGAATCATCCAAACCAGTTTTTTATATCTCTTGCTCATAAAGTCTCCTCACTTCCAAACTCGTCATGCCCTCGTTTGATCTTCCTTTGCGTCTCGGCGCCTCTGTGTCTCTGCGGTTTATCTCCGGTTTACAAACTCGTCGTAGATGTTCTGCAGCCTTTCGCGTAGGTAAAGCACCGCGTAGCGCTTGCGCGAGAGTAGAGTGTTGATGTTCACCCCAGTCTCTGCCGACAACTCTTTGAAAGAACGCCCCTCGAGTTCATGAGCGATAAACACCTCACGCTGGTCCTGGGGCAGTTCGGCGAGCGCCATTTCTAACTCCTCAAGCACCACACTGCGGACGTAAAACGCTTCCGGGCCCGCGGTCGGCGCTGGCAATAGATCCTCGATGCGGAGCCGCTCACCATCTTCATCTTCGACCTCGGCATCGCTAAAGGTTTCTGGTCTCTTCTTGCGAAAGAGATCGGTGATGCGATTGCGTGCTACGCGAAAGAGCCAGCCGGTCACGTGATCAATCGGCATTAGCCGGCGATTGGCTTCTACCAATTCGTAGAAGACTTCCTGCACGATGTCCTCGACGTCCGCAGGGTCGGGCACCCGCCGGCGGATGAAATTACGCAGCCGGGATCGTTCTTCCGCAACAATGGCGGATATTTGGCGGTCTTGCTCTTTCATCGCGCGTATGTTCGCCGTCTCATCCATCCACTCCTGTAGACGAACGGGGAAGGGAAATATTGTAGGAAGATTCAAATGCGAAACGGCTCTGCCGCCCGGTGTGAGGCTGTGCGTCTGGCGACGAGCCGCCGTTAGTGGATAAAGACCTCATACGTTGGCGAACTTCGAGAGGCCAGGTCGGGCACGGACCGAATGAGGGCAAAGCCCGATGAAAGGACTTGAGTAGACGGCTGGGCAAAGCCACAGTCTCACACCGGGCGGCGAAGCCGTGACGACGGCCCCCTTCCCAATTGGTGAGCTTGCTGTACTAAGTGCTCATCCTTTTCCTGCGCTATTCCTCACTTCTGACTCCTTACTTTCACTCCCGGCTCCTGACTCACCGCGTTGACAGTGCCCTTAGCGCAGGTACACAATGCGCCCAACTCACACGACAACTAACCTAATAAGAAGAGAGGAGAGAACATCATGCCTTCCATCTCAGGATCTTTTTCTGGAAAAATCACGCAACAGTTTGGATTGCCGCTGAAGGACCAGTCCAACCACCTACTCGCCATCGCCGAAGTTAACGGCACACAGAAGTCGCCCGACCCGCTGTGGGACAACGCCAAGATTTCCTATTGGGGCGTTAACGACCTGCTCAACGGCGAGGGCACGCAAACCGGCTACTTTAACAATGTCCATCCTGACGGCGGCAGAGACTTTGGAACCTTTGAGGGCAAGGTCTCTTCGGCAGGTGGCACGATGACTGTCGAAGGCACCTATACAATGACAGGCGGCGATGGTCAGTATCGCGGCATTACCGGGAGTGGCACGTTCAAGACCGTGACGAAATCGGAGACTGACGTTGAAGCCACGTGGAACGGTGCTTACGAACTCGCCAAAGCCCAGGCCGGCTAAACAAGAGTAAGGATCAGAAATCGGATCGCGGGCGTCTGGGTGCGGCGAGCGCAAAAACCGCGGCTTGCCGCCCACCGTGCGGTAAGGCTTGCCTTACCGAAAAGGTTTTAATCATTTGTGCGAGGCTGAGCCTCCCGCTGGAAGAAAGAGTGCGTCGACCCGGTAAGGTCAACCTTACCGCACGGAAGGTGGCAAGCCGCTGCGAATGCACTGCTCACGCACCGTTCGTTAACGAACTCAACAACTCCAAAAGCTCGTCATAATTCACGGGCTTAACGAGATGGCCGTCGAATCCAGCTTCCTGAGACTTGCGGCGGTCCTCTTCCTGGCCCCACCCAGTTAGCGCGACCATCACAATATCCTTGCCCCATGATTGTTCACGGACACGGCGGCACACCTCGTGTCCACTCAACTTCGGCAAGCCAATGTCCAGGAGGACAACTTCGGGCCGGTACTTTTCAACTGCTGCGATTGCTTCGTCTCCATCGTGGGCCACAAATGTTTTGTTGCCTGTGATCTCCAGCAACATCGCGAGTGAGTCAGCAGAGTCTCTGTTGTCGTCAACAATCAAGATGCGATGCGCCGCTGCCGGCTCTCGAACTTCGGCTGGTCCAGGCGTCACCGGCTGCGTTGTTCTAATAAGAACCGGCAGAAGTACCACGAACTCGCTTCCTTGCCCTTCGCCCGCGCTGCGCGCTTCCACCGAGCCGCCGTGCATTTCTACCAAACGTTTCACGAGGGTCAGTCCGATTCCCAGGCCGCCTTGTGAACGTTCCGGCGAGCGGTCGATTTGGGTGAACATGTCAAAGATGCTGGCCAGTTTGTCTTGCGGTATCCCGGCGCCGGTATCCTTAACCGTTACCACTACCTCACTGTCTTCTTGCTTTGCCTCGACCTGAATGGTTCCGCCCGGCTTCGTGTAGCGGCAACTGTTACTGAGCAGGTTGCCAAATACCTGGGCCAGGCGAGCCGGATCGGCGTGGAGATAGATCGGTTCCGCAGGCAGGGCCACACGCAGATCATGGCTTGCTGAGTCGAGCAGCGGTCGCGCAACTTCGACAGCCTGTTGGATTACCGCCGACAGTTCAACCTCACTCTGCCGTAACTCGAGACGATCGTGAGTAATGCGATTTAAGTCGAGCAGATCATCGACGAGCCGCACCATTTGGCCCAGCTGCCGCTCGATAGTATCGCGCGCGCGCTGGAACGTTTCACGGTCACCGTCAGCGCGCTTCAAGACTTCCAACATATTGACGAGGGGGGCGAGGGGATTCCTCAGCTCGTGAGCGAGCGTCGCCAGGAATTCGTTCTTGCGTTGGTCGGCTACTGATAGATCAACCGCGAGTCTTTGCAGGTCATCTGCCAGTCGCTTTCGTTCAGATACATCCTGGCTGACGGTCGCAAAAGCTATCGGCTTGCCCCCCGCGTCCGTCAGCTTCAAGACCTTGTAAGCCATCCACCGCGCTGCACCTGTTTTGAAGTTTCGAAAGCGAACTTCTATTTCGCCGTGTCCCTGCTCCATGACGGCCGGAAAGAACTGATTCATGATCCGGTCTTGATCTTCAGGGAAGAAGAAATCTGCAACTGGGGTGTTGCGGGCCTGTTCGATGCTATCCAGACCCACCATTTCCAAGCCCGCTCGGTTGATGAAGAAAGGAATACCGTCCAGGTCGCACATGCCGATGAAGTCAGTGCTGGTCTCAATGAGCGTGGCAAACTTTTCCAGGTCCGCCTCGGCGCGTTTGCGATCGGTGATGTCGGTCCCGGTGGGAGCGAGGAACAGCACTCCGCCCTTTTCGTCATGGATAGGCTGGATGGTGACGTCGGCCAGGCGCTGGCTACCGTCACCCACAAAGTAGGGCAGCTCACCCCGGAAGGTTTTTCCGGCGGCCGCCTCAGCGGATGCCTTTTTGATCTGCTCCACGAGAGTAGGAGAAGGTGTCCACCAGGGACCTTCCCAAAACGGTTTTCCGACAATTTGCTCTCTCGTGAAACCGCAGCCTTCCCAGGAGAGTCGATTCGGTTCGAGAATGGTGCCGTCCAAATCCATGATGCCGGCAAACAAAGGACCTTGATCGAAGAAAGCCTGGAACTTCGCGTTCGCCCCAGCGGCCTGCGCCAATAGTTCGCGCTCGCGCTCCTCGATCTGTCGCCGCGTGGTGATGTCCCGCACAATCTTCGACGCCCCCACGACGTTGCCCGCTTCATCTCTAATCGGCGAGATAGTGAGCGAGACAAGGATGCGCTGCCCATCGCTGCGCACTCGTTCGGTTTCAAAGTGTTCGATCCGTTGTCCGGATCTTAACCGCGCAAGAATCTCGTCTTCCTCGGCGATGCGTTCTGCGGGAATGACTAGCGAGATGTGCCGCCCCACGGCCTCGGCGGCAGGATAACCAAAGAGCCGTTCCGCGGCCGCATTCCAGCTTTGAATCACACCGTTGAGTGATTTGCCAATAATGGCGTCGTTTGAAGATTCTACGATTGACGCGAGCAGACGAGCCGTTAGCAGTTGACTTGCCTTTTCACGCTCCACCAGACGCTGCGCCGAAACGTCACGGAAGATAAGTACGCACCCGGACACGTGTCCCTGTTCGTCGCGAATCGGCGCGGCACTGTCATCGATCGGACACTCGCTACCATCTTTTTTGATGAGTAAAGTGTGGTTCGCGAGGCCGACCACGATTCCCTGACGCAAAGCTTTGGTCGCCGGGTTTGCTACCGGCAGCCGCGTTGCTTCGTTGACGATATGAAACACGGTATCGAGTGGCTGGCCCCGCGCCTCTTCGAGCGTCCACCCGGTTACCGACTCGGCCACCTTATTCAAGTAAGTGATATGGCCCGCGTTATCGGTGGTGATCACCGCGTCGCCAATACTTCGCAGGGTGATGCTAAGTACTTCGCGCCGCTCGCTGGCGCGCTGATGAGCAAACCGCGCCGACTCGCCGAAGACGATGATCAGTGCGCAAGTGAAAAGATAGGCAACGAGCCCGACAACATTCCCCATGTTTGTAAGGTTCACTTCGCCACGGGGTTCGATGAATAAGTAATGACAGGCGAGATAGCCGAGGATAGCGACTACGATTGCAGGACGATAACCGCCCAGCCACACTGCCGCAGCGACGGCGCCGAAGAGGGTGACGAACGGTAGCGAGTCTCCCATCAAGGGGTCGAGCAACCAACGCAGGAGCACGGCTACTGCCAGTGCGACGATTCCTAACGCGTAGGTTTTGATGGAACTGCGCACGCTTCCCCCTTGGTGGTGACGTTTGGATTGAATAGATGTACGGTCGGCTGTGTTGATTCTATCCTTAGAAGATTGTGAGGTTCAATGTTGGTGGGCACTTGGCAATCCTTCGAACCAGCGGCTAGCGACCTTCCGGAACGGTAACGCCGGCCTTAAGCTGAAATGGTTTTGATTTTCTGCATTTACCCAAGGCAACACCTCCCCCGTTTACCTTTACCCTTTTCCCCTTTTACGCGATGCTAATCTCACCCATGGCCACCGGTTCCCCTCATTATCGTGCCTGCAATCTCTGCGAAGCGATTTGCGGTATCGAAATCACTGTTCAAGAACCGCTCCCCGATCCTGCGACTCGAAACTCGGAACCTGAAACTCGAAACTTGTTGGTTATCCGCGGTGACAAAGACGACCCGTTCAGCCGCGGCTACATCTGCCCGAAAGCTGTTGCCTTGCAAGATCTTCACTACGACAAAGATCGGCTGAAGTATCCGGTGCGCCGCACGCCTAACGGTTGGCAACGGCTGCCATGGGATGAAGCCTTTGACGAGGTAGCAGGCAACCTCAAACGCATTCACGCGCAGTATGGGAAGAATTCGCTCGCTACTTACCTTGGCAATCCCACGGTTCATAACTTCGGCGCAATGTTGTTCGCACCAGGTTTTATCCGCAGCCTGCACACGCGAAACAGGTTTTCCGCAACCTCTGTTGACCAACTGGCACATCACTTATCCGCTTACCTCATGTTCGGTCATCAACTCCTCCTGCCGATCCCGGATCTCGACCGCACACACTTCTTTCTAATCCTCGGGGCGAATCCCTCGGTCTCAAATGGCAGCCTGATGACCGCTCCTGGCATGAGTCGCAGGCTACAAGAAATTCGCGCGCGCGGCGGAAAAGTAATACTCATCGATCCGCGTTTCAACGAAACTGCGCGCTTCGCCGATCGGCATGTGTTCATAAAACCCGGCACCGATGTTCTCTTGCTTCTCGCACTGCTGCACGTTGTGTTTGACGAAGGGCTAACACGGCTCGGTCCACTCGCTGCTTTTACTAACGGTGTGGAGACTATCCGCAATCTGGTGGCGCAGTTCTCGCCAGACAGCGCAGCAGCAATCACCGGAATCGACGCCGACCAAATACGCAGGCTGGCGCGAGAATTTGCTGCGGCCGAATCCGCCGTTTGCTATGGAAGAATCGGTGTGAGCACTCAGGAGTTCGGCGGGGTTTGTCAGTGGTTGATTAACGTGCTGAATACCGTGTCTGGCAATTTAGATAACCCGGGTGGGGCGATGTTTACCCGTCCCGCGTTTGATCCAATAACAGCACCTGAGTCACTCGCGCCACGCGGAAGTTTTGCGCGCTGGCATAGTCGTGTGCGCAAGCTTCCAGAATTTGCCGGGGAGCTGCCGGTGGTGGCGCTGGCTGAAGAGATCTTGACGTCCGGTGCGGGTCAGATTAAGGCCCTCGTAACGTCTGCCGGGAACCCTGTGTTATCGACGCCCAACGGCCGTGAGTTAGATCGAGCGTTTGCGAATCTCGAGTTCATGGTCTCAATTGATCCTTATATCAATGAGACAACCAGGCACGCGCACATCATCCTCCCTCCGAGCACATCCCTCGAGCGCGCGCATTACGACGTTGCATTTCATGTGCTTGCCGTCCGCAATACGACGAAATTTTCTCCTGCTCTATTTCAACCAGACGGTGAGACACGCCACGACTGGGAGATCTTTCTTGAGTTGCAAACACGCATGGAACCCGGTGGTGTGTTAGGTGGAGTAAAGCGGGCGTTGGGCAAACAGTTCTTCGGGCCGGAAAGAATTCTTGATCTGGGTTTACGCTTTGGACCTTACGGCGCAAAGCTCAATCCGTTTTCTAAAGGTCTCACGCTGCGAAAACTCAAAAAGGCTGTACACGGAATCGATCTTGGACCGCTGTCTTCATGTTTACCGGGACGTTTGCGTACTACTGACAAGCGGATTGAGTTAGCGCCCGCAGTGCTGGTCAAGGATCTCGACCGCGTGATGACACGATTCTTTAGCAGTATCGCCTCTCCTCGTTCCCCCGTCTCCGCGTCTCCCCATCTCCCCGTCCCCGCGTCTCCCCCTCTGCTCTTAATCGGCCGGCGCCAACTGCGCAGTAACAACTCCTGGATGCACAACAGTCAACGACTACTCAGGGGTAAAACTCAATGCACACTCCTGATGCATCCCACTGACGCAGCCGTGCGCCATCTGAAACCAGGGCAAACTGTCTCGGTACGGTCAAGAGTAGGAAGCGTAGACGTGCCGCTCGAGATAACTGAGGAAATCATGCCCGGTGTAGTCAGCATGCCGCATGGCTGGGGCCACGATCGACTCGGAGTGCAATTAGAGATCGCGCGACAACACGCCGGCGGGAGCATCAACGACGTAACCGACAATCTCGCCATCGACGCTCTTTGCGGCACCGCCGCCTTCAATGGGACCTTGGTAGCGGTTGAAGGTCTCAGCACTGTGCCTTGAAACGCCGTAACGAATCGGCGACTTGCCGCCCTCCGTGCGGTAAGGCTTGCCTTACCGAGAATGGTTTTTGATTATTTTTGCGCGAGGCTGAGCCTCGCGCTGAAGAAGAGGAGTGCTTCGGCCGGTAAGGTAAACCTTACCGCACGGAAAGCGGCAAGCCGCGAAGAACGCCGCAGTAGATCTTAATCGGCAATTGGCAATCAGCCCTAAGCGGCGGGCCGTGGTGGGCGAATCCCGGTGTATTGCACCGAACCAATTTTCCATCCGCCTTTTTCTTTACGACAAACAAGCGTCGCTCTAACACTAAAAGGCGGGCGCGGTGTCGGTGTAACCGACGCATAGTTAATGCGTGCGATGACAACTGCAAAGTTACCGTAGGTCCGGATCAAGAATTCATCTGTAGTCACACTCACATTCAGGTCACCCGGGGGTTTCGCTTCAGGTTTGTAGAACCCAATTGTTTTCGCTCGCGGGTCAACTTCTCCAATCGGCGAAATTTCAATGAAGTCGGAAGTGTAAATCTTGTCCAGCGTTGCTGCGTCAAACTTTGATTGAGCCTCAGTCATTTGTTTGACCAGTGCCGTCAACTCCTGTTCATCCTTGCTCTCTTTAGCAGCTTGCGCAGCAGCGACGCAATAATTGACAGCCGCTAGAGTGACAAGTGCAGACATCACAAAGTGAAGAGATTTGCTTTTCATAGAAGTCTTGAACCTCGGGTTGTATGAATTTAGGTTGTAGCGGCTTTGCCCAAGAATAACCGCGCAAAATGCGACGCTGCGGCGTGTCATTTTGTCTTCTTAGCTGAGATGATTCGTCCATCTTGAATGGTGATCAACTGATTGACTTCTCCTTGCTCATTCCTCATGAAGACAAACAGCGCAGAAATGTCCTTGATAAAGAAGGCGATCTCTGATTCGGGCAGCAATTCATACTTGGGCTGTCCCGTCGCCTGGGTGATTAGCCTGTCGCCTGCTCGGGTGACGTTCAGGAAAAAACCTGGAGCCAGTTCGTATTGACCGCTGTATGCGTCGTAGACCTTAGGATCCAGTTTGATTGCAGTACGTTCGGGCGGGAGCCGACTGTAATGCCTAGCAACCACTTGCCAGTTCCCCTTGCTCTTCAAGAGCGTATCGGTGAAGCGCGATTGAAAACTGATTTCTGCCTGACCACCAGGTTGAGCCTTGTACACGATCAGCCCATTAACGATCGCAGTGTCTCCGTAAATGCGTACTCGCACGTCTTCGTTAGTCAGCGATGCTTTGATTGAGCTGGGCGGAGCTTGAATGATCTCCCGCTCCTGGGCTTTATCACGAACCTTGGCACTCTCATCTGTGCTGGTGAAGACTTCGGCTACGATTCGGTCGAAGGTTGTTTTATCACCTCGCAGGTAAGAACCAAGCCACTCGTCTTCGAGGCGTCTCACTTCTTGTTCTTCTTTGCTACTTTGCGCAGTTTGCTGAGGGGTTTGACTGAAGACAGGAATGAAGAGTGTGAGAACGAACACACTGGGGGTAAGCCATCTCATGATTTCAACTCCGGGCGCCGTCCTTAATCGGTGATCGCGACCCTTTTGAATTTATTGGCCGAATGGTTCCAATAGAAGATTGAACTCGAACTCTCGTAAACGAAGTATTCAATCCCAGCATTTTTCAGTCGTAGCACAGCCGGCTCGCCGCGTTTACATTCCCAATAGCCCTTCCCACAGGCGGTCTTTTGCTCGCCCTTTTGCACCAACCCGAGACCCATTGTCTGAGGATTTGCATCCTTAGGGTGATTGTCTAAGCGGATAGTTCTTACTTTGCCTGCTCCCTGACTCAGGAATACAAATAATCCCCAGCCGACATCATCGGTGCGTATGAGTATCCAGGCATCATCAATGATCTTGTCCCCATTGAAATCGCCCCTTATGTGAAATGGGACTGGCAAATCCTTCCTAAATTCTTTCCAGTTGCCGAGGTAATCCGATTCCTGCGGATAGCGCCAGCCTCGAGGTGGCTGCGGCTCGCCTGCTGCGACGGCCGGCAGGAAAAGAAGGGTCAATAGAAGAACGAAGGCTTTCAAAGTGTAATGGCTTCCTCAGCAGCGGCGAATAAATCTCTTACGGTCGCTTGTATATCTGGCCGCCTTTCATGACGAATTGTACGTTCTCGAGCACGCGAATGTTTTCCAGCGGATTACCGGGTACGGCCACGAGGTCGGCTAGCAGGCCCGGCGCAATTTTGCCGCGATCACTTACACCAAGCAGGTCAGCTGCGTTTACGGTTGCAGCCCGGATCGCATCAATGGGAGTCATGCCTCTTTCCACGAGCACAGCGAACTCCTTCGCGTTTTGTCCATGCGGATACACTCCCGCATCAGTGCCGAAAGCGATCTTGACTCCCGATTTGATCGCCAACTCCAGACCCTGGCGCGCTCGGGGGAGAATGTACTCGGCTTTAGCCCTAATCGGAGGAGGTAAGTCTTCCATCCGGATCGCCTGGGTCAGATAATGTGTGGGCACTAAATAGGTGCCGCGCTCTTTCATTAATCTGACGGCTTCCTCGTTGAGGATCGAGCCGTGTTCGATCGAGGCCACGCCTGCTCTTACTGCGGCGATGATGCCTTCAGTGCCATGAGCGTGGGCTGCGACTTTAAGTCCGTGCCGCGTTGCCTCTTCCACAATCGTGCGCAGTTCAACTTCAGAAAGTTGTTGTGCACCTACTGGCCCTTCCAGCGACAGCACGCCGGCAGTCGCGCAAACCTTGATCACTTTGGCGCCATGCTTGATTTGATAACGCACCGCCTTGAGCACGGCTTCCGGCCCATCCGCCACACCAAACTCTGGCCCCAGTTCCATCACACCAGGGATGTAACCGGTGGTATCACAATGTCCGCCGGTTATTCCGATTGCGTGACCGGCCGGAAAGATCCGTGGCCCAGGAATAAAATCCTGGTCAGTGGCCCGCATCAAAGCGACATCAACGAAGTCGCCCGAGCCGACATCGCGAACAGTCGTAAAGCCCGCCAGCAAAGTATTCCGCGCGTTGCGCGCACCTCGTAACGCATTGTCTCCGGCTGTGTCAGTAAGCCCCCGATGCAACCAGTTCCCCTCGAGATCGAACGACAGGTGCGTATGCATATCGATGAGGCCGGGCACGAGCGTAACGTTACCCAGATCGATCATTTGCCCGCTGGGCACGCTGGCAGGATTAACGCTCTTGATGCGATCCTTCTCGATGACGACGACTGCAGGTGACACTATGCGACCGGTCTGCACGTCGAGCATTCGCGCCGCTCGCACCACGATCACGGCAGGAGCTTGCTGCTTACTCGCAGACGCTGGTTGAGCGGTGGCTGCGATTGCTGAGAGAGACAGAGTTGCAGCTGTTAAGAGGGCGATTACAGAGATGCGCTTCATTAGGTTTGGATTCCTGTTCGGCTGGTTAATGGAACGAGTTGGTTTTAAGACAAATCTGGAGATGCGTCAAAGATTATTCCGCGCAAGCGAGTTGGAAGAATTTGCGGCTCGCCGCCTTCCGTGCGGTAAGGCTTGCCTTACCGAGAAGCCTTTTTGATTATTGTGCGCGAGGCTCAGCCTCGCGCTGGAAAAAGAGTGCACTGGGGCCGGTAAGGTAAACCTTACCGCACGGACAGCGGCAAGCGCGGAGACGAAGCCCAACGGGAAGTGACTCCACTGCGCATCGGCAAATCGGCAATCGGAAAAGGCGGCAGGCCGCACCAGAGGGCAATGAGACATTGAGTCTCCTTTTATCGATTCTTCACGCCGACCTCAGAACACCGAGGCGCTGAGGATCACGTCAGAGTTCCTCCATGCTCGTTCGAATCGTGAGCGAATCGCCTGGGCTTCTGCAGTCTTCCCCTGGGCAAGCAGGCTTTGCCAGAGACCAAACAATGCCCACCCATTCTCCTGGAACTCACGGAGATCAGCACGATAGATTGCTTCCGCATCCTTAGCTCGACCAGACTTGAGCAGCGCCGCGCCCAAATAGTGTCGCATCGATTGACCCCAGTCGGGAGGCTCACTGAAATTAAGCGTGTCCTGCACGCGAACCGCCTCCTCGAAATGGTTAACGGCTTCGGCGGGGCGTCCGCGAGACATGGCAATTTCTCCTGAAAGACCGGAGGAGAGCATTTGCAGAATCGAAACCGCTTGGTTCGCCCCAGACCGTATATCTTTTAATGCAGGATTCTCTGACGTTGCTTTAAGAGCTTCCAGTTCGTTCTCTGCTTTATCTGGTTCACCACGCCCGACGTAGGCACTGCCGCGAACGTAGTGCCACACACCCTGTAGATACAATCGATCTTGGGCCGGCGGCGACTCGGCCAGAAGCGCATCCCATTTTCCAAAGATCTTATGCACCAGCCACGTCATGGGAGCGCGCTGCTGACGTGGGTTCATTGCCATCAGGTTATGCGAAGCGGTCGGCATCGCTATCGCCGCCTGAAGTGCACGTTGATAGTTGCCTTGTAGAGCCGCGGCTTGTTGCAAGAGATGAAACGCATGCCCGGCATGGGTGCGGGACGACAGTGGATACGTACCGCTAGTTGGGAATGGGTGATCGCCCCAGGTTGCGAGAAAATATTTATCCGCTGCCACCGAGCGCTCATTACTGATTATGGCTTTCTCATACTGGCCCACTCGAACATAAATGTGGGATGGCATGTGGACCATGTGGCCCGCTTTCGGCATCAGTGATTCAAGTCGATCTGCTTGTGGTAAGGCTCGCTGTGGTTCTCCGGAATTCTCGAAAAGGTGAACGTAGAGGTGAACGGCGCCAGGGTGGTTAGGGTTGAGCCCCATAAGATGTTCCAGCGTAGTAGCTGCTTCATGTGTACCAGGAAGAGGTGAACCATCTCGGCGCCAATAGGTCCAGGCACCGCGGGTCATCAGCGCGTTGACATACATGAACCCTGCTTCCAAATCCTTGTGATACCGAGCGGCGAGAAGTTGCGTCGCTTCAATGTATTTATTGTCGCGGACAAGACGATCCGGGTAATGATCAAGGTCATACAAAACGGAGAGGCTTTCAATCATAGCCCGCTCTACGGGCGTAGATTTCGTCAGGTGAGCGCTGGCAGCAGCGATTGCTTTGCGTCCTTCACCTTGCGGGTCATCAGGGAAACCATTTTTTCGACTGTTGGGGTTGGGTCCCGTGGCGAAGGCCAGGCCCCAAAGAATCATCGGATTGTCGGGGTCGTATCGCTGTGCTTCCTGAAACGAAGCGATCGCTTCTGGGAAGTAATAGCCATAAACCAAGCGCAGCCCCTGATCAAAGAACTTCTGAGCCAGAGGTGACGACGTGGAGATCTTCCGCCCGTAGATGCCGGTGCCTTCAACGAGAACCGCGCGTTCGCTTGAGCGGGCGTGCGTGTCGGTGTGCTGAGATCTCGCTACACCCGCCAACAGACTAAGTACGATTACAGTGAGAAGCGCCCCTCTTTTCATGCCATCACCTCCTTGGCAGGTGGTAAACGCGGGCAAAAATCGGCAGCAAGACCGAGTGTGTCTGGATACCGATTATCTACTTTTTTATTTTATACGCCCATGGGAGAAGGGGCGAATTCGATGAAGGCACCGACCAGTCGTTTGTCCTAAGGTTGGTCCGGTAAGGCTTGGCGCAAGACTCGAATGTTATTCGATCCGACCCACCGGCTACCGCCTGGTGGTACTGACTCCACTCCGCATCGGGCCAATTGGCAATCGGCAATTGGCAATCGGCAATCGAAAGAAGGCGTCAAGCCGCTGGCTCTTCGATCGGCACGCCTCAGACCATCTTTCGCGGAGCCAGGGTCACCTGAAGTGTTTGATCGCCACGACGAATCGTCAATTTGTACTGGCGTGGTCGCTCAAAGAGTTCCTGGAGTTTGGTGATAGTCAGATCGGTGTTGGCCTGGTCGTCCACCTTCATGATCAGGTCATCCGTCTGGAGTCCGGCTTCCGATGCTGGAGAGTTCTCGAGCACATCTGTGATCCGGAACGTCGTGAAGTTCTTGTCTTCGGCTCGCAGAGCGAATCCCGGAGCAGCGCGCTCATACGGGTCAGCAAACGACTTTGCCGGTTCAAAGATGATGCGCCGGTTGGCGTAGTCGAGGAAGAGTCTAAATCTGCCCGCAATCTGCTGTCCGATGTTTCCGGCGACAGCCGCGTTGGCAAAGGCACCGCTCTTGTCTTCCGACAACAGCGCCGGCGGATTGGAAATCTTGAAACTGCCGATCTTTAGTTCCGCGACGCGACCAAAGCGGCCGGTTGCTTGTCCGCCCGCGCCGCCCACGCCGATCGCCCGAATAGTTTTGTTGTTCCCTTCAAGCAAACGATGCTCGGCCACGAAAGGACTATGAAGCGCGAGCGCGCCACCTGAACCCAGATCGAGAACAAACTTTGCGCGAATCGGTTTTGAATTTAACGGAGTGACTTCGGCCTCGAGGTATGGATGACCCTGTTCGTTTAGCTGGATTGGTATCATCTCCCCCGCGCCGCTGTATTTGAACTTTGTCTTGTCATGCAGTTTCAGAAGGCGGGCCGCATAATCAACCTCGACCACGAATTCGCTGATGAAGTCAGCGCCGATTATTCCGTCAAAGTCATGTCCAAACCGTGATGCGATGTTTCCCAGGGGAATCGCCAGTGAAATCGGTTGCGAAAAGTTTTCCAAACCTTCTAGTGACCATTGCGCGTTCCGCACGAAGGCGCCAGTTTGAGTCTGCGCGCCTGCGCCGCCAACTCGCATTTGACCTTCAAGTTTCAGTCCGAGCTCTTTCGCGCGATCGATGTCGATGATCCCGCGCCGCGCGCCAGTGTCCAGAACGAACGACAGTGGGCGTGAATTGTTAACCGTAATTTTCAGCATCATGTGGCGCGTAACCATCTCGAATGGAATAGAGATAGGCGCGTCGTTGGTTGGTTTTACGGGAGCAGTTTGCTGACTCAATCCCGTAGTCAACAGAGACAAGAGCAGGATTACGAGAGGTAGACGTGTTCTTTGTTTCATCGCTAGGTGGCTCCAGGAAGAAATTGGTGGACCTTGATTTCACGTGGAACTGGCGGGTCGGTTCCAGGAATTGGTTGGATTCAAGTTTGAAGTGCAACTGAACGTCCAATCCAGAGATCGACCGAATGTTAGCCAGTGCAGCGCGCCGAAGGCGCAAAATAAGGTAGCCAGGGGCAAGTGCTGAGCGCAGCGAAGCACGTCGCCCCTGGATCTTGTTAAAGCAGAACCTCGAGCACTGAAAGTGCGACATAAAACTGCTGCGTCTGAATGTATGTCGCTCTTTCAGAGCTCAGCGGCGGGTCAAAGATTATTCGGGCAATCGAATAGCGAAAGAGTCCGCTAAGCTCCAAGAAACAATCAGCCACAGATGAACACAGATGACGCAGATCAGAACTAAATGAATTCTAATCCGTGTCCATCAGTGTCAATCTGTGGCTACTCCTCCTGTTCGGCTGGTTTGCGCCCCCGGACAACCGGGACGGATTCCGGTTTTCACCGCCGGCAGTACGTGTTCGCGCAGTATCCTCGTCCCGAGGGTTGCTCCAGACCTGTAATCGTTATAGCGGCCGGCGAAGATCGTCACGACCATATCGAGTCCCGGTAGCACGAATATCCGCTGCTGCCCGTTGCCAGCCGCGGTGCGCGCCTCAATCTGGCCCG
>JBAPXA010000126.1:0-2839 GCA_049283975.1 Pyrinomonadaceae bacterium
CGGTGTGCACCGGTTGCCGTTTACCAGTTTCTCCTGGATAGCGTTCCGCAAACGAGCGATTGCCTTCGCTAAGGCGCGCATTAATCGCTCCCGTCGAACCGTCCGTGAGTGACGTTTTCATAAGTAACCTTTGCGATATGAATTTAAGTTTGGCTTTGACTGTATTACAGGCAGCGGGAAAGTTAAAGAGGACTAGTCGATTGCAGATTGCAGATTGCAGATTGCCAATTGCCAATCTCTCAGTGCCCCTATTCGATATTGCTATCAGCAACCTATCGGTTTTCGATCCCACACACCGGTGACCCGTAACCCGCAGTCCCAGATATGCACTAGCACAATCATTTTCGTTTCCGAAAGGCAATCTCCAATTTCCTAAATGATCGTCCGAAAGCGGCAATTTTTCTGAATCTCATAACTGCGCAACGACACGGAAACCTAGCCAATCTTGATCACTAAATCGCTGAGGTTGTTGGCATATTCGTTGCAACTTTGAATGAACCCAAATTAGTGCTAAAACTCGGCAGAACTTTGCCACGTTCACGAACCCGTGCGGCGCGAAAGTATGGTTCGTGAGGTTTCCAACCCGCTGTTCCCGCGCGGCGTAACTCTTAGCTTCGAAGTAGAGACAAGAGTCAGCCCTTTTTCACAGGAGGTCACAATGAAAAGAGTGAGTGTGATTTTGCTGGTGCTAGTTTCGGCATCAGTTTTGACGTATGGCTTTACCCAAGGCTTCAAAAACATTAAAGAGTTCCTAACTGGATACGAAGAGACCCCGTCGGCAGTCTCGACTACTGGTAACGGAACATTCAACGCGCGTATTAGCAACGATGAATCGCAGATTGAATGGGAACTTAGTTACAACGACCTTGAAGGTGCTGTGCAGCAGGCTCATATTCATTTTGGACAAAAGAGCGTGGCTGGTCCCATCAGCGTGTTCCTCTGCACTAACCTCGGTAATGGACCGACTGGAACGCAGCCTTGTCCAGCGCCCCCGGCAACGATATCGGGCACCATCGTGGCGGCGGATGTTACCAACCTGGCAAATGAGCGGGGTATTAGCGCTGGCGAACTTGATGAACTGATCAGCGCGATTCGTGCTGGCGCCACTTATGTAAACGTTCACAGCACGAGATGGCCCCTCGGTGAAATCCGTAGCCAGATTGACCACGACCATGGTCTGGGTAAACTCGGATCGAAATAAGCGCATCACTTAGCCCCGACCTCTGGACACTTTTGAATAGCTACCGCGCGGCACGAGAACGCGCGGTGGCTTCTTTTTTGCAACAAGCATTGGCTTTTCCGCGCTCCGGTACTGATGGAGTTTGGAGTGATCGGCTCACGTTCTCTAGGTTGGGCCCGAGTCGGACCCATGAGGTCAGTACCACCAGGCGGTAGCCGGTGGGCCGACAGAATGGCACTACTGCCTCGCATGCAGGTGAGTTCGCCACTAAGACTTCGGATTCTAACGCGGGACTTGAATGGTAGCGTGTCGGCCCACCGGCTACCGCCTGGTGGTACAGACCTCACCGGGACCGCCACCTGAATGGCTTTTGTGAACCTCACCTAGTAGTAACATCGTCGCGCAATCGGCAATCGGCAATCGCCAATCTGAATCCCAATCCCATTTGACATTCTCCGGCGTTGGTAATACCGTCCGCTCGTTCTTCACGGGCTGAATTTACGAGCAACCTCGTCACTCGCCAGCCAGCCTTAGATTGTCAACCAACAATCCCCGACGTCCTCGCAGGCTCGCGGGGAGACGAACAAAAACCGCCAACGCCATGTGCCGGTAATGAACAACATGTTCGCGCCGGGAGCCGCTTTCAGACTCCAAGGGCGGGACGTCTGCATACAGACATTGGCCGTCGGCAGGAGGAAATGTGATGGCAAGTAATGTCACGCTTCGTTTGGAAATTCTGGATGTTTACGACAACCCGATCGCCGAAAAGATCGACATCATCTTGCGTCATCGCGTGCTTAGTGACTTCAAAAGAGTCAGTGGTAATGGTGCTAAGAAAATCGACATTCCGGGATTGTTTGGTGATCCACAGGGACTCTATCAACTGGATGTAGATCCGCCTTCGTATCAGGCCGTCAGCCATTTCATAAACATGAAATCGAGCGGGATCACTTCAATGACTCTGACTTTGCCGATCGATCCGGCCAAGATTAAAGACGTTAAGTTTCCGGCGTTTTCTTCTTTAGACGCTGCTGTCTCTGGATTGCTTAGTGCCAGCGCGGCTGTCCTTTCTTTTGAAGGAAAAAAGGGCAAGCCGCTGTACGACGCGCTGGATCCGGTTCGCAAAGCAGGCTTTCTCAACATCGCGCGAAAAACCGGAGCGACGGGGTTAACCAACGGCAAAAACGTCCTGTCTTACATACAGGAGTTGACAGAACTACGCGGGGATCGCTTCTTTGCGGTCGTGAGCAAGGAGCTGCGCGAAGAGACAAAGAACAGCATTGATGCGGGCATCTTTCACAAGGCAGATCAGAGTCTGCATCACCCGCCGAAAGGGTTCGCAGCGGCGGGAAGTTTCAAGACTTCTGATCGCTACGGGAATTTGCAGCTCACCTTCTTCAATAAAGGCGAAGACTGGGTCGCAGATATCGACATCGATGATGCGGGCGGTTTAGAGCATGTGTTCCAGGTCTTGCGCAACAAGCTTTCCGGACGGCCCACACATCCCTACAACATTCACGAAATCCTGGTGAAGTTCCAACAGCTCGATCCGGGTTACTCGTTTTTGGTTTGAAAGAGGGAAATAGGGAAAGAGGGGAACAGGGGAAAAGCGATAGTTGGAACTCGGAACTTGGCACCTGGCCAATATGAGAAAAGTAG
>JBAPXA010000127.1:0-6133 GCA_049283975.1 Pyrinomonadaceae bacterium
GTATGCGTTGAAGGAGTTGCAGCGAGAGGAGAAACGACGCAAGGCGATCGTGGTGTTAACTGATGGGCTCGATACACAGATGCGAAGTGTCGATCGGGCTGCGGTTGCCAACGCCCAGACGGACGAAGAAGCGCTTAACGCAATCAGACCGAATGCGAGCGCTCCGTTGAATGCGGTTCTGAATCTGGCTGATCGCCAGGGAGTGACAATCTTTCCGCTCGCGTTGCCTTCAGGCGATCCGAAACGCTTGCCGATCCCCGGCCCGGACATCACCGGTATCTATGCAGCGGCGCGCACGCGTCTGGAAAGTGTTGCCAATCGCACTGGAGGAAGGCTGACAGAGATTAATCGTCTCGATCAAATGGCACGCTTGTACGCGGAAGTCGCGGCAAATCTACGGACGCTTTACACGGTCGCCTATCAACCACCCGGTGATCGACCCCGCGATGGCAAGTGGCATGAGATCAAGGTTGAGGTGGTGCATCCGGAACTGATCGCCCGCACACGACCGGGATACTTCGCGCGCTAGCACTCAAGTCCCAAGTCCAATGTCCAAGGTCCAATGTCCGGTTTGCGCCGGTTACACATTTAAGCTGATCGCGACGCTAATGTGACTTTGGACTTTGGACATTGGACTTTGGACTTTGTTTTTCTTATATTCAAAATCCTAACCACGCACCCGTAGCTCAGTTGGATAGAGTACCTGACTACGAATCAGGGGGTCGCATGTTCGAATCATGCCGGGTGCACCACAATTACTATCACGCAATCAAATAGTTAAGGGCAGCCAGTAAGTAGCTGCCCCTTTTGTTGTGCAGAGTTTGTGTGCCAACAGTGTGCCAAGCTATCCGGCGAGTGCTTTTTCCAACGTCGCAGCGACATCAAACTGCATTGAGGGGATCGTGTGGCTTTATACGATCAGAGTCATGTTGACCCTGGCGTGTCCGAGCTTCTCAGAAACTACCTTCGGGTTAGTACCAGCAGCCAACAGGAGTGATGCGGTGGTGTGCCTCAGATCGTACCAGCGAATAACTACCTTGTGCAGTCCAGTCTCATGAGGGCCATCGCAGAATGCTTTGCACAGAATACTTCCAAGCGTAGGGACTCAAAACCACCCTAGCCCGGAATTTGGTAGGACGGCAACGACTTCTCCCAAATCGCTGCCGCCCTACCTAAGTGGAAACGGTTTGCACACACCTGTACTCAGGACGTGCCTCAACCCTAAGCACAAGTTTCGCCGTTTCCACTAACTTAAAAGACCGAACTGGATGGTGGTTTCAGAGGTACGGGGTAGGAGAGTAAAACCGTGGGGATATTATGACACTTAGCCGTGGGGAACAAGACAGGACCGATGGCACACGCTACCCTATAAGGTTCTGGTACAGAAACTGTGCCAATATCGGCATAGCGTTATTATCAAGCGGCTGTCGCATAATACCGTGTCAGGCGTTGTTATTGAGCGCTTGCTAGATAATGAATAGTTAGGCGGCTTAGTATTCGGTAAGTTGAAAACAATATCTTTGAAGAAGCAGGTGTCACTGGCAAAACTCTCGGATAGGGACAGACAAATAATTCTCCAATGTCTGAATGCAATCTTGAATGGTCGCTTTCTGGAAGGCGAATTTCAGACGAGGCTAGGGATTGAGCCACACGAATTGGAGCAGATTATTAGTACATACCCTAACATTGATGATTCAGACGATGATTCTAAGGAAGTTCTCGCTATCAATAATTGCTTGAATGAGGTGTCTAACGGCATCGGTTTCTCGGATCGGGAATGGTCGAAATGGTTCAATGTTTATAAATGGGAAGTTGAAGCGGTTTTTGGAAAGTGGGCTGTTCTACGTGGTTGGTCCGGTACAGGCATCCGTTAGAAATCGAAGGAGCCCGTTTGCGCCTCCGCGCCGCCCAACAATCCATCTGAGGCTGACGAGTCAAGATATTTCTTCTAACTCAGGCAGCATTTTTCGCCGCGTAAGACAACAAGGGTGAACCCTTCTTACGCAGGTTCTCGAGATACCTCACTTCGTTATAAGGCGTGCGAGTCTGCCAGCACTTCCAGATGATTCTGATCCACTTATAAGCCAGGGCTCTCACGGCTGCCTGGCGATTTTTGCCTTTGGCGATTTGTTGTTCGTAGTAAGCCCTGGCCCAGAAGGAGTGCTTCACTGACTCACCCGCATATTCGTGAAAGCTCTGACGCATGAACTTGGGACAGAAGTAGCGCCAGCGGATCCAGACGCTCTGGCCGGAGCGCTCCAGCACCGGGGCGATGCCCGACAAGCAGGCGAGCTCCTGAGCCGTGGTCCAGCGGTTTCGTTGCGTGCCCATCACCGCCAGCAGTCGGGAAGCGTAGACGTCAGCGGCGCCGGGCAGTGACTGGAACAAGTGGAAGTCGGGATGCGCGGCACAGAGTTTTTCAATCTCAGCATCAAACTGGCGGATAGCTGCGATGGTAGTTTTCATCTGCGCGGCCAGCACTGTGATCATCAACACCGAAGAGTTGATGATGGCGCGGTCGGTAGTCAGGGGCACACTCTCTTTGATGGCCGCGAGTCTCTTCTCGAGCGTATCGGAGCGGACGGAGCGGTGCGCGCGAAAGAAGTTTAGGAGCGTGGTGCGCTTAACGCCGCGTAGTCGTTCGAGTGCCGGCCAACGCAGCAGGAAGTCGCAGACCAGCACCGTGCTGAGATCAGGAAACCACGACAATACCTGAGGAAAGTAGCACTTCAGGAGCGAGGTCAGGCGGTTGCTGAGGCGGGTGCGGTCACCGACCAGTCGGCGCCGGTGCTCGACCAGATAGCGCAGCGTGCGGGTTTGGTCGTCGTCGGGATGCCAGCACTTGAGCCGGTCGTTGTGCTTCATTAACAACTCGGCCGCGTACTCGGCGTCAGTGGGATCGTCCTTGGCGCGCGAAGGTGAGAAAGCCTGGCGATACTTCGCCAAGGTGGTGGGGTTGATGGTGTAGATGACCAGAAAGTCAAACTGCAGGAGCGCAAACAACAGTGGCCCACGTGACTGTTCCAGGCCGACGGCAATCTGTTGCTGCGGATAACGCGCGCGCAGGTTGGTGAAATACTCGTTGATGGCCTGGGGTGTGTGTGGCAACACCTGTTTAGTTTTCTTTCCGATGGCGGTATCGAGCAAACACAGGTCGTGCTTTTTGTCGGCCCAGTCGATACCGAGGCAGGCTGCATATTGGTTCATCATGTCCTCCGCTGAGAGCTGTAGTTGATAAAGCATTGCTGACCACAAACATGCTTTTCTTCAGCCCGGCGAAAGATTTATAGTAGAGCCGCTCAAGATGGAACCAAGGATGCGACATCATTTGAGGATTCGTTATTGGGCTAAAGCGGAGAGTGGGGGTGCGAAAGACTTGTTATAAGCGTTCGCGCGCTTAACCTTGCAGATTCGTCACTCCCACTCCGCATGTTCCTTGCCACCGCTGCTACCTTAAAACCAAAAACCGGGCGACAACAGAGGGAAAAGGAACCGCGTTAACCTATAAAGCCTTGCAGCTGACGGCGCGATAGCATCGTTCTCAAGTAGTTTTATTCCTTCAGCTTGAATGCTGATCGCGCGCCGCGGCTGAAGGCCAGGGTTAGGCTGCTAAGAGGTGATCATTCTGTTGGACGAATCTGACATTCAAGCAGCAGTTGAGCGACACGCGACTCGAAATCGTGAATTGAAGAAATTGATCGAGAGTAAGGGCGTCGATCCTGCCTCAAGTCGGTCGATCGATCTGCACTTCTGGGCGTTCGGAGAGACAGCAGCAAATAACCTTGCGAGCGCGCTTCAGAATGCTGGTTATTCGCCAGTCTCAAAGAAAGCTAGCGAAAGCGATTCAGCTGTTTGGAGCGTCGAAACGCAGTTTGAAGCAAGCCCTCTCTCCGTATCGGCGCCCTTTTTCGTTGAAGGAATGGTCCGACTTGCTGCTGAAAACGAAGGCGAGTTTGATGGCTGGGGAACATCTCTCTAAGCCTTGCAGCTGACGGCGCGACAGCGTGCTTCTCAAGTAAACTTGTTTCCTTCAGCTTGAATGCTGATCGCGCGCCGCAGCTGAAGGCCAGCGTTAGGCCGCTAATGAGGAGGATTTAGATGCTGTCAGATCAAACCAAGCAACGAATAAGTTACATATTCCTTTGCGCGACGCCGTTTGTCGCATTCGGTGCCGTTTTGGCGCGCCCGCTTCGCATCCCGGGTGTATATCACGCAATCGGAGCAGTGCTATTCGTGGCGATATCCGCCGCTGCGTGGACACTCGGTGCGCGGGCGATCAGATCCGATGTGCAGAACCGGCGACAGCTCGCGCTCGCAGGCACGCTCCTTGTGGCGCCATTTGCGATGGTGGCGCTTCTGTGGGTCGGTCTTGGCGGTCCGTGGGCGGCAACCGCTGCAGAAAATCAAATGCGTTACCTTGTCCTGATCTTGATGGCCATCTCCGCGGCAGGCGGATTCGTAATGCTCAGGGAGGCATTGAACGAAGCCGGCGAACGCTTCTATTCAACGCTCGGCTTTGCCGCGGCGATAATGGCCGGCCCGCTATACGTGATTTGGAATGCGTTCACTTTCGGACTGTACGTTTCTTTGGAACGCGGTGGAGAAATAGCGCCGGCCCTCCTCCCGCTTGGGCCGTTTCAGAATCTCCTTCTGGCGCTGGCAGTTGGCCTGACCTATTTTGCGGCGGCGGCGTATGCGGTTTCACTCGCCCGGATCGATCTGCTGGGTCGAAAAGCTTCACTTGCCTATCTCATCTTGAACATCATCGCCTTGTCTCTTGTCGTCATCCTGATCGTGGAGCACCCGGCCCCTTCGGCGGAGTCTGTTCCCTGGTACGCTATGCCAGGTATAATCCTCTGCATCCCTGCACTCCCATTGATCATGCCGACTCTGTTGGGCGTTGTTTTGCTGCGGCGTGCGGGAGCTGAGCAACGTTGACGTTAGCGGCCTAACCATTCGTTGGACCGGAGCGCGGGACGCGTGTTTTAGCAACTTGACTGATTGAATCGAAGCTCGAATGTAAACTCCGCGCCCGGTCAACTCCGACGTTATGCCTCTCATCTTCTGTAAGGTGTTGTAATGAAAGTCATCTGGTGCTGGCGTTGTAAGATGGAGGTGCCTATGCTCGACGAGAAAGAGTTCGCGGTCGTTGCTACACTCGCTTCCGACTGTATTAGTAGCGCTAAGCATTTTCGTGAGAAGCATGGTACGACCTTGGCCGAGTCGCCAATCCAGGAAATATTCCGTCCCGTTCGCGAGGCTTATAAACAAATGACGGGCATGGATGAAGCCAACCACAATGCCGTTATGCATCATCGACTCTCCCTCTACGGTCCAGCTTGCGAGTATTGCGGTAAGCCTTTGCGGACGCCTCGAGCTAACTTCTGCGCTGCGTGTGGCAAAGAACCTCGTTCCGGCACTGCGGAGGCATAACAAAGCCTTGCAGCTGACTGCGCGATAGCATGTTTCTCAGGTCCTTTTTTCCTTCAGCTTGAATGCTGATCGCGCGCCGCAGCTGAAGGCCAACGTTAGACAGCCTTTCTGGTATCCAATCAGAGTAACAAATGAGAATGCCTAAATTCAGAAGCGTTGGCGCGAACTTGTTATTGCTGCTTTTCACGATCAGCCCCTTAATGGTTGTCAGGGCCCAGGTCAAATCGGCTGATGAGCCTGAGGTGATAGCGGCTGTGGCTCCCATTTTTCCGATCATAGCTGCTGCGGCAAAAGCGGATGGCGATGTGGTCGTAGAGGTGAAGATCAATTCGAGAGGTATGGTCACATCGAGCAGTGCTGTCGTCGGACATCCATTGTTGCGAGCAGTCTGCGAAGTTGCTTCGCGCCGTTGGAAGTTTGTTCCCTCGAACGATGGTTCCAAGGAGCGCAGCGTGCGACTGACATTCTCTTTTCGGATCTTGGAAAAGGATGCGCCGGAAATTGAGACCACCCCAGTCTTCATGCCTCCATATAGAGTTGAAGTTACCAGAGGAAAGCCAGTTATTCAGACAGTCACGGTTCAATGAATCGCGGCTGTCTAACAAAGCCTTGCAGCTGACGGCGCGATAGGATGTTTCTCAAGTAATCTTTTTCCTTCAGATTGAATGCTGATCGCGCGCAGCAGCTGAAGGCAGCCGTT
>JBAPXA010000128.1:0-13781 GCA_049283975.1 Pyrinomonadaceae bacterium
CAGCAATACTGGCGCAGAGCCATTCCCGGTAAGGTTCGGAAATCGCTGTCACCGGCACCGCCACGATCTCGGGTGTTTCATAGCTGTGCATCTCGCGCACCCGCCGCTCTAACTCTACAAACACGCCTTGTTCGGTCTTAGCGATTAGTAGCACCTCGGAAGACCTTTCGATATTTCCTTGCCAACGATAAACCGATTGCATTGCGGGGAGGATCTGGACGCAGGCCGCGAGCCGCGCTTCGACAAGCATGTCAGCCAGTCGCGCTGCTTCTTCAGGCGACGCGGCTGTCATGAAAACTACGATGATTGATTTGCTCACGGGACTTACGGCGGCGGGTAGACGCTGTCAGGTAGCGGGTGTCTGGTGCAAGCTGGCGGGTGGCGGGTAACGCGTGTCGGGTGATGATGGGTGACCGCCGCCACGCGCACCCGACAAGGTCACCCGTCCCCGCCACCCTTTTATATTATTCGCCCGATCCAGTTAGCGGAGTGGTGTCCTTACCGAAAAAGGCTGTGTAGAGTTCCTGAGCACGATCGAGGTCGCGTTCATCAACCAAAATCACGCTGCCGTCCGCGGCGCTGGAAAGAAGTGGCGCAAGCGCGTCCGCTCCCCCCGATTGCACGACGGAGCGAATTCCGTTTTGCTGCAGTAGGTCGTTCACCATCTCTGCCTCCACGGGTGAGCCCAGATGATGCAGATTCACAAACCGTGCTTCGCTGCTATCGTGCAGTGTATTGTCAGCAGTTAGCCGCTCGACGAGTTGCGCATCATCGTCAGGACAACGCGTGATACCAGGCTGATATTCAGCTTCGCAGACAGGACAGAACATAAAGCCTCCTAAACCAGTTTCGAGTTCCGGGTTCGCTAATTCGTGCTGAACCTTTAGCGTAGGAACCATGCAAAGTCAAAGACACGACTCAGTCTCGAAACTCGAAACTCGAAACGATTAGACCGATACCGCACGCTCGAAAGGAATCTCTTCGAAGTGAGTCATTTGTTTGAAGGCGCGGAAGCGTTCATTAATCTCTTCGTGAGTTAAGCGGTCAACGCGCGCAGTGCCAAACTCCTCAACATTGAAAGAAGCCATCACTGAGCCGAAGATCATTGCGCGCCGGAGTGCAGCATTATCGAGGTTTTCCTGGCTCGACAAATAACCCATGAAACCGCCGGCGAAAGAGTCGCCCGCTCCAGTGGGGTCAAACACAGACTCGAGCGGATACGCAGGAATGGCGAAATAGCTTTCCTCAGTAAACAATGCCGCACCGTATTCGCCGCGTTTGATGATCAGTGCTTTCGGTCCCCACGTCAGAATCGTCTTTGCTGCCTTGATAACGTTAGGAATTCCGGTTAACTGGCGCGCTTCAGCATCGTTAATGATTACGACATCGACGCCCCGGATAGTTTGCAACAAAGACTCCTTAGCAATATCAATCCACAAATTCATAGTATCGAGAGCAACCAGCTCCGCCTGCGGCACCTGCTCACGAACCTCGCGTTGCAGATCCGGTTGGATATTGCCGAGAAACACCAACCGCGATTCGCGCGATTTCGGCGATAGCTTGGGTTTGAAATCCGCGAAGACATTTAGCTTCGTGTCGAGCGTATGAGCGGTGTTCAAGTCGTAGTCGTAGCGACCGTACCAGCGAAACGTCTCCCCCTCGGGGACGCACTCCAGATCGCTGGTATCAACGCCGTGGCGCACGAACACCTGGCGCTCTTCGTCACTAAAATCGCCACCGACAACACCAACAATCCTGACGTCGGAGAAGTAGCTGGCGGCGAGCGATACATGGGAGGTAGAGCCACCCAACATTTTTTCACACTTACCAAACGGCGTTTCGACTGCGTCGAACGCAACTGAACCTACGACTAAGAGAGACATGAATTTTTTGGTCTTTGGACTTTGATCTTCGGTCGTTAAACGTGGAACTTGAAACCTAGAACTTGAAACTTGAAATTTGGAACGGCCTACTGCTTCTTCAGCCCGCCAGCTAACTTCAACGCGTCCTCTGCCTGGCCGCGAAAACTACTGTCGGGGTAGTCATTGACTAACCGGGTGAGATAATCGCGTCCCATCTCCCGGAACTCCTCGGCGGTCAGTGTCTTCTTGGTGTTGCCGTCATACGTAATATACAGAGACGGAGTTTGCTTGCCCTTGTTTTCGGCAAGCGAAAGACTACTGGACCCGGCGATGAATAAGGCTTCATCAATGCGCGTGAAATTAGGATTGCCGGCTATGATTTCCTCGGTTCGCTTTAGTGCCGCCACATAGGCCTTCTTCAACTTGAAGTAGTTGCGCGCGACCTCGAGGTTGTGCATGGAATCTTTTTCCAATTCCGGGTCGCGCAAGGTTGAGGGATCCGGTCCGCCTCTCACCGTGCCTTGCGCCATAACAACCGGCGCGCAAATGCCAGCCACCAACAAAAGAACGAATATCGATAGTAAAGCCTTCATAAACACCTCTCACTAAATCAATGCTGGGATCCTGCGTACTTTTTGATGATGGCATCCAGCCTTTTTGTTGTCGCCTCCGGCCAAAGATCAGGCGCGGTAAAGATCGCACTCTTAAGTGCCGAGCCGCATTTGCAGCTGCGCGAGGTCGCGCCCAACTCCTTAACAGCTTCTTTCATGATGATCTGGGCGTTGCGCACGTTCTTATTCAGATACTCTACAACCGTCTCCACAGAAACGGCGTCGTGTCCCGGATGCCAGCAATCATAATCAGTCACAAGTGCAAGCGTCGCGTAGCAAATTTCAGCCTCCCGCGCCAGCTTGGCCTCCTGTAGATTTGTCATGCCGATCACATCCATGCCCCACGAGCGATAGACATTCGACTCTGCCTTTGTGGAAAAGGCCGGGCCCTCCATGCAGATGTATGTGCCGCCACGATGGGTCTTTACTTCAGCAGCTCTGCACGAGCGTTCCAGGACGTCTCCCAATTCACCGCACACCGGATGAGCAAAGCCGACATGAGCCACAATACCCTTACCAAAGAAGGTTGACTCGCTAGCGCGTGCGCGAGTGCGATCGAAAAACTGATCCGGAATCACCATGTCGAGTGGTGCATACCGTTCCTGCAACGAACCCACCGCTGAAGCCGACAGCAAGCGCTCCACGCCCAGCAGTTTCATGCCGTAGATATTTGCCCGGTAGGGAACCTCGGTGGGTGTATAACGGTGACCTCGTCCGTGACGCGGCAAAAACGCGACGCGCTGATCTTCCAGGGTGCCGACAATGAAAGCATCAGAGGGATCGCCAAAAGGTGTCTCCACCTTCACCTCGTCAATGTCTCTGAGTTCCGGCATCTGGTAAAGACCACTGCCGCCGATGATTCCGATGCTAGCTTGTTTCACTTCGTCTCTTTCTTTCCGGGCAACTGTTCGTAGCTACATATTCGTTTAGAGAGCCGGCAGCGCGCCTGCTGTCTAATTTGTCGGAATCGCCAGTAACTTTCCGTTATCCTCAATCACTTTGCACAGAGGTCGATCCGGTTCGTGATAAAACAAGCAGGTCCAACCTTCACGCACCGCCTGGGGCAACAATTTCTTTTTTGATTCCAGAGTCTCAACCGGGTAAAGGTCGTAACCCATGATCCAGGGAAATGAAACGTGCGCGCGCATCGGCACCAGGTCAGCAAACCCGAAAAGCGTCTGTGCCTGTTGTTGCAAACGCCAACACTGCATCGAACGATTATGGCCGGGATGAGTCTCCATGCGCAGGCCGGGAACCACTTCATAGTCCGCCGGCTTCAATTCAACTTGCCCGTTGTTGTAAGCCGGACGCCAGTTCTCAGGGAAATAGCTGGCGCGGTCACGTTCACTCGGCTGTTCTGCGTGTTCGTACTCAGCCTGAGAAAGAAAATAGCGCGCGTTGGGAAACGAGGGAACGGCATCCCCGGCATCGTTCAGCACCGTGTTCCCACCAGCGTGGTCGAAGTGCAAGTGAGTATTAATAACGATTGTAATCGCTTCCGGCCCGTAACCTGTTATTGCCCGCAGTGAATCCGCGAGTGACCGCTCGCGGGTAATGCCGTACATCGCTGCATGTTTGGCCGACCACTTCTCACCGATTCCGGTCTCGATCAGAATGCGTTCTGAACCCGTCTCGATAAAGACACAGTTCATGTTCATGCGGATACGATTCTGGTCGTCCGGCGGCGCTACACGCGACCAGAGATTGCGCGGGACGACCCCAAACATCGCTCCACCATCGAGACGAAATTCCGTGTCAGGAATTATCTCGACGCGATAATTGCCAAACTGCATGGGAAACTCTAACGAACTTAATTGTTCCGCTTCGCGCCGCTTTTGGGAGTGCCTTTCGCTCCGTCAGGCTTTGGCGCGGGAGCTGCTGACTCTGGTGCAGGCATCGGCTGCGGCTGAAATCCCGGCGGCATTGCCGGCGCGGCCGGCGTTTCCGGCATCTTTACGGTGAAGTTCTCCGCCACAGTAACGTGGGACCGCTTCACGATTTCATCCAAAACTTTCTTCTGTTTTTCTTTCTCAACTTCTGCGCGCGCTGTATCGCGACCATTGCGCGGTGGAGCCATGGGATTGTCTGACTGAGCGCCGCCAATCAGAATATGCCGCGCGTGCACCTGCTCCTCTTTCTTCCCGTCCTTATCCTGAGTTCGCTTCTCTTCCAGCTTGATGATGTGGAACCCGTAATCGGTCTGTACCAAATCACTTATCTGACCCGGACTGAGCGCAAACGCGGCCTTCTCGAATTCAGGGAGCATTGCTCCGGGACCAAACCAACCTAAATCGCCGCCTTTAACTTTGCTGCCGGGATCAATGGAAAACTCTTCCGCTAGCTTGCCGAAATCTTCACCGCTGCGCGCACGTTTCAGCACGGCTTCGGCTTTTTCACGAGTCTTGGCGATATCCAGGTCAGGGTGCGCGGCGATATACGCATTGATTTCCTCGTCCGTGGCCTTCATCTTGTCAGCCAACTGCTCCTGCGCGTAAGTCTGTGCGAGGATGCGGGCCTGTTCCATTTGGATCTGCAACTCCACCGAGCGCTTCTTGTCGACTCCCGCCGCCACTCCCTTTGATTCTCCGATCAAGACCTGGCCCAGCTGACTGCGCACCTGCTTCAATTGGTCCTCAGTTATCTGACCGGACATCTGTGGATTTTTAGCTTTCGCGTCGGCGACGAATTGGTCAAACTTTTCCTTGTTGGCGGGTTGCTTGAAAAACTCTTCAACTTCCTGTTCGGAAATCTGCGGGGCTCCGGCAGTTCCCTCTTGCGACTTGAAGAAGGTTTCGGCAATCACGATCGAACGCACTAGTTCGATTTGGCGTTTGACCTCCGGCTTATTGCCAATGCCTTTGGTGCGCGCCTCTTCGGCAACAGCGAATAAACTGCGAATATTGTCCGCAAAATCTTTCCGGGACGCTTCATCCGAAGCCAGACGAGCACGAAACTGCGGCGACTGGTCCTCGGCAATCAACGCCATGTCTTCCGCCGTCAAACTAACTGCCTCGCCCCGACGCGCCTTTACCTGCCAAACAATTAATCCGAGTGAAAAAATTACTGCGACGGCCGCCGCAATCCATGCTTTCTTTGTAGTAGTCAAAATAAACTTCCTTTCCAAACAATAATTATTGATGTTGTACCAACTCCAGCAACACGCCGTTGGCGGCTGTCGGATGAATAAACGCGACCAGGCAACCCCCGGCTCCCACACGCGGCACTTCGTCGATCAAACGCAGGCCCTTGGCTTTCAGCTCGGCCAGCTTGGCGCGAATGTCTTCGACTCGGACCGCAATATGATGAATACCGGGGCCGCGCTTCTCCAAAAACTTGCCCACGGGCGAATCGGGCGAAAGCGGTTCAAGCAGCTCAATGTGCGATTCGCCAAGGGTAAACATCGCTACCCGCACACCCTGCGCATCGATCTGCTCGGTCGACTCCAGCTCCAGACCCAAGGCGTCGCGCCAAACAGCGGTGGCGTCGTCAAGACGCTGGGTGGCGATGCCGATGTGATCGATGAGCATTTTCAGACGTCAGTAGTCAGACCGTAGACAAATGGAAAATGACCGATGACAAATGATAACTACCAGCTTACGGGTGCTCCTTCATAAGGTCATCAACCGCAGAATAAGGGTCTCTTTGGCGTCTGGCAACCTCATCGGCCAGCGAATCAAGCTTCTCAGATGCTGATTCCGAATCCAGGGTTCGCGAAACTAGCTTTTCCCTCAACAGTTCGAGGATCCTCCAACGCGCGACGGCGCGGCGGCGTTGATTGCCCAAATCGGAACTAAAATGAAAATCCCGATACCGTTCAATCGCCGATGCCAAATCCGAGATGCCCTTGTTCTCGGTGGCCACAGTCTTGACGATTGGCGGCTGCCAGCCGTCTTCCCGGTGAGCTAGCGAAAGCAGGGCTTCCAACTCTTTCTCAGTTGAGTAAACGCCTTCGCGATCCGCTTTGTTAATCACGAAAATATCTGCAATCTCCATGATGCCGGCTTTGATCGCTTGAATGTCGTCACCCATTCCCGGAACGAGGACAACGACGCAAACATCCGCGGCCTTCACAATCTCTACTTCGTCCTGTCCCACTCCCACGGTTTCGACTACGACCTTCTCGTAGCCGGCAGCGTCGAGGATTGAGACCGCGTCCACAGTAGCCCGCGCTAACCCGCCGAGGTTTCCTCGAGTAGCCATTGAACGGATGAAGACGCCCTTGTCCAGACCGAGTGCCTGCATTCTGATGCGATCACCTAAAATCGCACCGCCCGAGAAAGGACTGGAAGGATCGACCGCGACTATGCCCACCCGTTCTTTGCGCGCACGATAGAACAAGGCCAGCTTATCAACTAATGAAGATTTGCCGGAGCCTGGCGCGCCCGTGATTCCGATTACCAGACCTTTGCCACTGTGCGGAAAGACTTCCTTCATCAGTGCCGCAGCATCATGGGAACTGTCTTCAACTTTCGAGATGGCCCGCGCCACTGCACGCGGATCGCCCGAAGTGATGCGGCTGATCAACGAAGCCGAGTTCGATTCGTGATCGGTTTCAGGTTTCATCGCAGCGGCTCGCCTGGTCAACCCGCCTGCTTCAATATCTCACGGGCAATAATCAGGCGCTGAATCTCAGAAGTACCCTCACCGATCGTGCAGAGTTTGGAATCACGCCAATACTTTTCTGCCGGATAGTCTTTCGTATAACCGTAACCGCCGTGAATCTGGATTGCTTCTTCGCAAACGTTGACACTCATTTCTGAGGCAAACAACTTTGCCATCGAAGATTCCTTAGTGACCTTACGCTTCTCATCCTTCAACCAGGCGGCTCGATACATTAGCAGCCGTGCTGCATCAATCTGCGTCGCCATATTTGCTAGTTTGAATTGAATGGCCTGAAATTCGGAAATCGGCTTACCAAACTGCTGGCGCTCTTTTGAATATCGCAGGGCCGACTCATAGGCTCCCTGGGCGATACCAACAGCGAGGGCTGCGATCGAAATGCGGCCGCCATCCAGGATCTGCATCGCGTTGATAAACCCCTGGCCTTCGTCGCCCAGACGATTTGCATCCGGAACATGACAGTCTTCAAAGATTACGCTTGCCGTTTCTGAGGCCCGCAGCCCCAACTTGTTTTCTTTTTTCGACGGCAAGAACCCCGGCATGCCTTTCTCGAAGACAAAGGCTGTTATTCCCCGACTGCTCTGCGCCCGATCTGTTACCGCAACCGCAACACAAGTGTCAGCATTGATCGCGTGTGTAATAAAGTTTTTCGACCCATTGACTACCCAGCCATCGCCTTCACGGACTGCGGTTGAGCGGGTGCCAGAGGCATCCGATCCAGCGCTGGGTTCGGTCAAGCCCCAGGCGCCGAGGTGTTCTCCGCGAGCGAGCGGCACGAGGTATTTCTGCCTCTGCTCCTCACTGCCAAACTCATAAATGTGATTTGAACAAAGCGAGTTGTGCGCAGCTACGGAAATGCCGACCGAACCATCGACGCGTGAAAGCTCTTCGATGATCGTAGCGTATTCGACGTAGCCCATACCGGCCCCGCCGTATTCTTCCGGAAAGATCACACCCATCAACCCGAGCTCAGCAAGTTTTGGCTTCAACTCAATGGGAAAGTGCTGAGCTTCGTCCCATTCCATCACGTGGGGCGCAATCTCCGCCTCAGCGAACTCGCGCACGCTCATCTTGATCTGTTTTTGTTCTTCGCTTAGCTCGAATTCCATCGTTTCCCCAATGATTCAGGTCCTGACACAACAAGGGCATCCTTGCCGCAAGATAACAGGCAAGAATGCCTGCCGGAAAACTCCAACGCATTACCGGTTCGTAATTCTACCCCGCCGCCATTAAGAACTGTAGTTGAGAGCGCTACCGCGTACGCCGCGCAACTGTTGGCGGTGGCTTCTTTCCAGGTTGACGCTTCATGAAGCGCTGCACTTCCTGTGGCGAGAGCCTGCGCCACTCACCCGGCCGTAAGCGTTCGTCGTAGAGAAAACCAATACGAGCCCGTTTCAACTTCACAACAGAGTGACCGATGAGATCGAACATGCGGCGAATCTGCTGGTTCTTCCCCTGATGCAGAACGATCTCAAACCAGGCGTTGTTTTCGGTCTCGTCTACCTTAGTGATCTTTGCTGGCGCAGTACGAGTGCCGTCGTCGAGGATTACTCCGCGCCGGATCCGTTGCAGCGCCGGCTCGGGCGGCAATCCTTTTACCTTCGCCTGATAAACCTTTTCCACACGATTGCGCGCTGAGGTAATGAAGTTGGTGAAATCGCCGTCATTCGTTAGCAAAAGTAATCCTTCAGTGTTGAAATCGAGGCGGCCCACCGGATAGATCCGGCCCAACGAAGCCGGCAGGAGTTCAGTCACCAGCGGTCTGCCCTCGGGATCAGAGACGCTGGATAAATAGCCCTTGGGTTTGTTCAGCAGTACGTAAACCTTTTCCCGCCGGGCGAGGGCGGGATTGATCAACTTCCCCTTAACCTTGATGTGGTCTTTGCTGGCGTCAGCTTTGGTGCCGAGCTCAGTAATTACCTGGCCGTTAACTGTAACCTCGCCCGCAGTGATCATTTGCTCAGCGTGACGTCGCGAAGCGATGCCGGCTTCAGCAATGAGTTTTTGTAAGCGCTGCTCCATAAAACGTTTCGAGTTTCGGGTTTCGAGTTTCGAGTTTCGAGTTTGGCTGTAACTAGAGTTGAACTTAGAGCTCCGAGAAGAGTGTGCGGTTCTGAATTTGGGTGCCGGCCGCGCGAACTCGGGACTTGGAACTCGAAACCCGAAACTCGAAACTTTCCTAAACGATCCCGCCGGCCAGATCCTGAAAGTCTTCGATGCTGGGAAGTTCTGAAAGGTCTTTTAAGCCAAACTGAATCAGAAATTCCTTTGAAGTGCCATACATCATGGGACGACCTGCCGCTTCCTTGCGCCCCTTGGCGACAATTAGTTTCTTATCCAACAGCGTCTTGATCGAGGATGGCGATTGGACCCCACGAATCTCCAGAATCTCCGGAACCGTGATCGGCTGCTTGTAGGCAATGACCGCGAGCGTTTCTAAAGAAGCTAGAGACAACTTCGCGCTCGGCCTTGATTTCAGGAAAGCTCGCACATGCTCGTGATATTCCGGCCGGGTTGCGAACTGCCATCCACCAGCAACTTCGCGTAACTGCAACCCTCCGCAACGTCCGTTGAACTCGGCAACGAGGCTGTCGATTGCTCCCTGAATCGCCGTCTCATCCTCTTTCAGAACTTCGGCAATAGTCCTGGCGTTGAGCGGCTCATCAGATACGTAAATCAGGGCCTCGATTATCGCGCTGCGTTCCCCCGCGTTTTGTACCTGGAGCGGTTCTAACACTTCGGCATCCAGCGAAGCTGCGCCGTTGTCGCTGGGCTCAGATGCCTCAGCAGTACCCTCGCCAGCGAAGCTTTCTTCCGCGAGCTCCGTTGCGTCGGACTCACCAGCCCTGCTTTTCTTTTTCGCTTGTGTACTCATAGTTACAAACCTAACTGACTGCGCGGGCGAGTATCTCGCCGAAGGTTTCTTTCTGAAACAACCGGATCTCGGTAGTGCGCACAAGTTCAAGCACAGAGAGAAATGCCAGCACCAGCTCGCGCCTCGAGCGCGCGCGTTCAAAAAACACTCTGAGGTTTAATTCGCCGGCCGACAACACCATGTTGCGCAGCCGCTCAAGCATTTCCGCCATGGAGATCTCCTCGCGTTCGATCTCCATCAGAACTTCTTCTTTATGCCGGTTCAATATTTCTTGGAAGACTTTAAGCAGATCAAAGACCCCGACCACTACTTCGGGATTGTTTTTGTCAGTCTCGATTTCCGCTCGTTTGAAGATTGCTCGTTCAACTGTGGCCCGCGACCAAAGCATTTGTGCTGCCGCTTTATACTTCTGGTATTCGAGCAACTGCTGCACCAGATCCTTACGCGGATCCTCTTCTTCCACTTCCGTCGCAAAAGGATCGCGAGGAAGGAGCATTTTGGTCTTGAGCTCGATCAATGAAGCGGCCATCACCAGAAAATCACCCGCGACGGCGATATCAAGTTCCTGCATCAATTGCAGGTAACGCAGATACTCGGCGGTGATGCGCGCGATCGGAATATCGTAGATACTTACCTGTTCCTGTCGAATCAGATGCAGCAGCAGATCCAACGGCCCTTCAAATTCACCGAGGATGATCTTGAGATCGTCCGTCGTGTGATCGGTGACAATTTCGGGCGTCGAACCGGCAACTTTCAATGTTTGCGGCGTCGCCTCTTCAGTTTTGTCCGCTTCCAGAGCTTTCGCTGTTTCTTCCATTTATCTGCTTCCCGCCGCGCCCACAATTCCCCGGCGCTTCATAACTTCTTGCAGGGTGGCTTTCGCGATGTCGCGCGCCCGCTCGCAACCCCGACCGAGAATCTGCTGCAAATCCGCATCGCTAATACCGTTTGCTCGTTCCTGCAACCGCCGCAGGAACTCGATTGTCTGCTCCGCCAGATCGGTTTTTAGTTGCGCATAACCCTTGCCGGCAAAATGATCTTCGACTTCCGCGCCTGCCTTTCCCGTAAGCAACTGGTAAATCGTCAGCAGGTTGGTAATGGCCGGTCGCGAGTCGTCAAACCTGATCTCTGTACCCGAGTCTGTAACCGCGCGCTTAAACTTGCGACTCACTGCGTCTGCATCGTCAAGTAACATTACACAGCCGTTCGGATCGTCATCTGACTTTGACATCTTCTTCGTCGGATCTGAGAGCGACATGATGCGCGCGCCGACCTTGGGAATATAGGCCTCGGGGATGCGAAACGTTTCGCCATAATCGCGGTTAAATCGTAGGGCGAGATCGCGCGTGAGTTCAAGATGCTGTTTCTGATCTTCACCAACCGGCACAAGTTCCGTTTGATAGAGCAGAATATCGGCCGCCATTAAGACGGGATACTCAAATATCCCGGCGCCCAAACTCTCGCGCTGCTTGCGTGCCTGATCCTTGAACTGAGTCATTCGTTCAAGTTCAGAGATGCGCGTCGAACAATTCAAGATCCAGGCCAGCTCGGCATGCTCTGGAACATCTGATTGGATAAAGATCGTGGAGACTGTCGGATCAATGCCTACTGCGAGATAAAGGCGGGCAATCTCTTTTGTCAATTCTGCCAGGTAAGTAGGATCGACCGGAATTGTAATCGCGTGGAGATTGACGATACAAAAGAAACTTTCATACTCGCGCTGCAATTCCACCCAATTGCGGAGCGCTCCCAAGTAGTTTCCCAAGTGTAGTGGGCCCGTGGGCTTAACACCGCTGAAGATTCTCTTCATTTATCCGAATCTGATGCCTGTGCCAAAAAAAACTAAGTTCACTGCGATAGGAAGGAAGAAGCCCAAAATCTTGCCCACAACACCCGTGAATACAGCAACGAACAGCAACAGGAAACCAAACTGCTGCACTTGCTCCATCCCCTCCTCAAAGGCCGGTGGTAATAGACTGCTGAGAATTCCACTACCGTCGAGCGGGGGAATCGGCAGCAAGTTGAAGACACCGAGCATGACATTGATTATGAAAAAGGTCTCAAGCAAGCTAACTGCCCCGACCGCCACCATTGAACTACTCGCTACCGGTATCAGCAGGTTTTGACCGTCTCCGACATCAATAATTCCGAAGCTATAAAGCAACCGAATCGCGATGCCGGCCACAATCGCCATGAGGAAATTGCAGATGACGCCGGCCGCCGAAACCCATAGGTTAGCTTTTCTCTTTTCACGCCATGCCAGCGGATTAACTGGGGTAGCTTTCGCCCAGCCGATCAGGGGGACATGGGTAAAGAACGCAATGGCCGGAAAGAGCAGAGTTCCGATCGGATCTATATGCACGAGTGGATTCAGGCTGATGCGTCCCTGAGAGCGAGCGAGGTCATCTCCAAAGCGACTGGACATCCAGGCATGAGCGGACTCGTGAACCGACGCCGAAAACAAGAAAGCCACCATGTTGAGAATAAAGTCGGCAACTAGATTGGGGCTGATTTCCATGACGGGCTGAAAGTCTTAACCTCACAATACCCAAACAATGGTCGGTTGTTACCGCAGTTTGAGCGTTTGCAAATAAGTGTCAACTTAGCAGAACACCTGAGATTCCCAAAGGCACGCTATAGACCGCATCAATCGAGGTAACTGCGATTTCACCTCCCACACCGAAAGCCAGGCCAACGAGGTTCATCCCGGCAATGACCACTTCGGCTTGCTCACCGTCCGCTGCGATGCGCACCACTCCGCGCCGGCCCTTTAGCGATGCAGCGACGTAGAGATTGCCAGCGTCATCAAAGGCGAGACCTTGAGGTCGGCCTAGCCCCTTGTAAAAAGTGTCCACTGCGCCGCTTCGATCAATCCGATAGATCGAATCGAAACTCGAAACAGTCGGGCCAGTCACATAGAGTGACTCGTCCGGACCAAAGGCCAGGTGATAGGCCGAGACCGATGGCTCAAGTTGCGCCCAGGGCTTCTCTTCACCGATTGAATTCACTTGATAAATAGTTCCGGTGCGATCGCCGACGTACATGGTTCCATCACTCGCAAACGCCAGTCCCGTAGCGATTCCGAGATTACGGGCAATCGGTTGCGCTTCCCGAAAGGCGCTGATGCGATAGATGGTGCCGTCGAGACGACTACTGACGAACATCTGGTCGCGATCGTCGAAAGCAATGGCAGTCGGATTAGGAATGTCACCCGAGTATTCGGAAAGCTCTCCCCCGGCGTCTATGCGAAACAGAGAGACTGGCAAGCGCTCACCGCGAGAACCAGAACGTGTCACAAAGAGGGACTTGTCCTCTGGATCAAAGGCCGGATTGGTAACCGGATGTAGGTCTTCGGCCAACTTTTTGCCGACAACGAAATGCGCCGGTTCGCTCTCCTGGCCTGAAGAGCTAACCCAGACAGCCACAGGGCCCGATTTTTTCATCTCGGGAACGACGGCAATAACACGTTTTGAGCTGAGGGCAACGAGCGGCGCGCGAACGTCGTCGAGCCAAACGGCAAAGGCACTCGGATCGCTGGTGTCAAAGTCAGTGCCGTCGATGACAAACTCACCGCCGGCAATGCCCGCCCCAGGCGAGACACCAACTATTTTCCCTGGTTTGCTCATCTGGTTCAGAGACTAGAAGCGCCGAGGCACGGCGCCTTTCCCAATCAAAATACAAGGATTACAAAAGCGAGCAATGATACGACGGCGAAAAGGTCATGTCTAACGTTGCAAAAACGGGGACGCGGGACGCGGGGCGCGGGGACGCGGAGATGGGGGACGCGGAGATGGGGGACGCGGAGATAGGGGA
>JBAPXA010000129.1:0-22556 GCA_049283975.1 Pyrinomonadaceae bacterium
GGATAGAGACGTGGAGCCCCATTAGGGGCGCAATATCAACATTTCGCTCCTAACGGAGCTGGACGCTCTTGAGTTCGGCTTGGTGCTATAAACATTTCGTCCCTCACGGGACGGCGCCGAAGGTCACCTGCCCACTTTTTGTGCAAAGCCCGATCTTTCGATCTTTAGGCTTTCAGGCAAAACCCCATATTTCGGTCTTTCGATATTTGTGCAGGCCGCTTGAGCGGTCTTTCTTTATCGGAAGAATTAGCGAATCTTCCAGCGCCCCACTGCCGCCTCGCCAATGCTCCCAAAGTAGAGAAAACCTTCCTGTTCTACCGCATTGGCGATCTGCGCGTAGCAATCGCTCGCACCGTTTTGCAGGTTCTCGACGACGCGACCATTTGTGTCCAAACCAAGAACGAAGGAATAGCGCTTCGGAGCCGGCCGCAGAAACGGTGGCAAGCGCCACACCGTTTTTCTCAGAAAAGGATGCGGAAGCAGTTTGTCGAGCGTCGCATCGCGCGGTGTGACCAGCGCCAGCCAAAACCTGTCCTTGCCATTCGATGAGATCCCATCGGGAAATCCAGGCAGGTTATCGATGAAGATTTCTGACTTGCCGGCGTTTGCGCCGTTCAACCAGACACGATGGATTCTGTACTTGCCGGTTTCGTTAACCAGGACAAACGACTGGTCGGGACTCATGGCGACACCATTCGCAAAACTCAGTCCGTCCAGCACGAGACGAGCTGTCTTAGTCGCCGGATCATAGGCAAGCAAACGGCCAGTTGATTGATGCTCCAGGATGTCGGCCTTGTAATTGGAGAGCGGGAACCTGCCCGAAGCATCAGTGAAGTAGATTGTTCCGTTCGCGGCGATATCCAAATCGTTTGTGATCCCCAAAGGCGTTCCCGCCGCAGTCGTGCTCAAAACAGAAATCACTCCGCCGCGATCAACTGACAGCAATCCTTTGACTGCGTCGGCAACAATGAGATTGCCTGCGGTGTCGAACTTCAATCCGAGCGGTCGGCCCTTAGTATCAGCAAACAATTCCGGCCGCGTGCCGTCTTTTTGCAGACGCATGATGCGTCCGTCATCAAGCCCGGCATAAATGCGCTGTTCAGAATCGATGGCCACGTCTTCCGGGGCGAAGCCATGACCCAGCGAAAGCCTTTCCGTCCCGGCGAGTCGATTGTTCTGTTGATAAGGGCCAGTGAGTGCAGGCGCTGGTGGAGGCGTCCAGGCTGCAGGCTCAAGGGGAACTGGCCAGAAAGCAAGATAGGCGAGAGCGCAGACGATTAATACCACGCCGAGTAGCAGTAACCGTTTGCTTACAGACATAACTGTCGGTGCTTCAGTTTAAGAAATTTGTAAGGCTTGAATCAGGTTAGCGCTCACCACGTTCGCCTTCCACCTGACTTTGTAGAGCCACTGTCAGTTGGCGAATTCCTGGTTGATCCAGCGGCTCAATTAGTCTTAGCGCTTCGTCGAGAACCCGACGCTGATGTTCGGGCCAGTTCGCCTTTCCGGCGACACTTCCAAGCTCGCCGCGGTAACAAGCGGCGCGTGGTGGTCGCACGGATTCCACCACGTCCTGGGCGACGGCAAGCGTCATGGTCGGCAATCCATTCAGCTCCAACGCGCGGGCAATCAAAGAAACTGACTGATGGCACAAGCGTGAGGCGGGGATTAGCAACGCAGCCTGCACTTCATAACGCCGGATACGTTCTTGAAGTAGCGGTAACATTTCATCGACCACACTCGCGGCGTTGGGAATGAATCCCGAAAAACTCCAAAACACCGGATTAAGTTGGCCGATGACTCCGTTTGCCTCAAATTCGCCGAGCCGTTGCAGCGGTAGTTGAGTGTTCAGATCAGCTTGAACCGCACCCGGATCGTAGCCACGTGCGACAAACTTCAGGTCTTCAGGTCCAACCTCAATCGGTATCTCGCGAAAACTTATGTCGCCCGCGGCATCATCGCGATTGAAAGGTTGAGTGCCGTCGAGGTAAGCGCCGGCAGAAGAAATTAAGGCCAGATTCAGCATTGGCAAGGCGCGCCGCGCGGGCGTGAAAGGAGCGCGCTTATTAATAACAAACGGGTAGGATTCGCCGACATCACCATTGGTTCTAGCGGCGCCGTGCTCCTTCTGCCACTCGGCGTAACGCTGCTGCCACTCATCCATTTGTTCAATAATTTCCACGGTTAACCCTTTCTGCCGAAGTGAAGAGAAGTCTCACTTCGCATCACCCCGCGCCCGGAGCGCCATCATTACGAATCCCAGGAGTGCGGCAATCATAGCAACACTAAGGGCCTTCACGGAATACGCGTGAAGGTTGTCAAAAGAGACCCGGCGCGGGTCGGAAACTGACAACTGATCGATTGGCGTCGAGAGCGTCAGTCGCAGAGCGCGTATTTTAGGGGCAATAATCCAATTGCCCACAGCCGTTGCCAAACTGACTGCGGTGACGGATACCATTTCGACCAAAAAGGTTAGGAGCTGCACCTTGCGAAAGTTCACAAAAGCGCTAGCGAATAAAACGAGCCCCACGACGAAGCCACTCACATTAATTGCGGCCAGGTTTCGGTTGACCAGGGCTCCGGCGATCTCGCCGGCGTTGAAGCTTTGGTAGCTGCGCAATACCGCAAAAGCGCCGGGCGCGACTATCGCGCTAAAGAAGACGGCGGCGCCAAGCCACATCCCCAGGATCAGCAAGCGAAGATAGTTGATTAGTTTTGTTGGACTCATAGCTGTGCCACTTAATCGTAGCCCATGATTTCGGGTAAGAGTTTGATCTTAGGTGGCGTTATCCGGGGCTGAACTAACTCGCGCGGGTCTGGAGCATCGCGCAACCACGCGAGCGCTGCTTCAAGCTGCGCCTGGTAATCCACTAAATCAAGGGACATGAAAACGTTTACGCCAAGGCGCGCGAACTTCTCTCCTGCCATCTGATGCATTCGGCGCGCGGCACCCGGCCTGCCGATCTCCAAATGATGAAAAGCAACGGCTGACTGAATCATTGCCTGCAAAAACAATTTCTCGTCCGGGCCCACTTCTCCCATCCAGCGTTCCTCCCAGGCATCGTGAGCCGCATGAAATTCCCCGGCGTTGTATAGATCGATCCCAGCAATGTACTCAACCGGATAAGCTGCGATATGGGCATCAGTGTAGGGCAGGCGATCGTCGCAATTGTCAGAAGTCATAGCGGCCATTCCGAGCTAACCGCGAGCATTCAAGCGCGCGGCGATCACCTTTGCCACCGTGGCCCCACTTCCGGCAGCGCCGCTGATGGTCGGCGCCAGCGGATTTGAGACGTCACCGATAGCAAACACATTTGCCACGCTGGTTTCCTGTTGGCTCGTGACGACGATGTACCCGCTATCATCCACTCTTATCTGATCGCGGAATACATCAGAGTTTGGATCCACGCCGATGCGAATCAAAACCCCTCTGACCGCCATTTGAAAAGGCTTGATTGCCTGGTGGCGTTGAATCTCCACTGCTTCGACTGTTGCACTTCCCAGAATGCGACTCGCAATTGCTTCATTGAAAACCGTAATGCAATGGTTGCTGCCCAGCTGTTCCGTGAACTCGCGCCGCGCTCGCAACTTCTTGCTGCGATTGACGACGGTCACCGTGGCGCAGGCTTCGGCTAGTAAGAGCGCATTCTCAATAGCAGCGTCGCCGCCGCCGACGATGCAGACATCCATTCCTGCGTAAAGGTTCTTGTCGCGCGCGCCGGATTCGATGATTCCCTTGCCGGTGAACTCAGCCTCGCCGGGAATCCCAAGTCGGCGACGGCGGACACCCGTCGCGATCACGATTGTAATTGCAGCAAGCTCTTCGCCGCTCTTCAGCGCGACTCGCTTTGCCGCCAGGTCGACTTTTTCGATCTCGACATTCGTCCAAAGATCAAAACCAGCCTCGGCAGCTCCGGCGGCAAAGCTCTCAAGAAACTCCGGGCCACCCTTTGCTCGCAGTCCAGGATAATTTTCGATTGGTCCGTGAATGGAATGAAGCTGCCCGCCGATCTCTGGCTGCTCTTCAAGTACTAATGTGTCCAGCCCGAGTTGGTCGCACCAGAAAGCAGCGGACAAACCAGCCGGTCCGGCACCGATGATCAGGACGTCATGCATTGGCTGGTACAGGAGGCTGGAGTTGGATTGGCAAACTTATTAGACGCCGGCACTTCTCGTTAGGTACTCGGAACGAACCAGCGCAGCGACTTCATCAGGACGCAGGCTAGACGCGGCAGGCGTGTTAGTACCATCTCGAAACTTGACGGCCGAGGTCATCTCGCTTCCATCCAGCCGCCACTGACCGGTTTTATTTTTTTCGATTTCATTCAAGCGCGCGAGCAGCAGCGTCAGCTCACGACGCTCAATCCGCGGTCGTACGACAGTTTCTGCCCATGAGTAATAGGGATAATCAAAACGGTAACTCCAACCTGTTTCATAGGGCGTCGCGATTAGAAACAACTGACCCTGCGCGTATTTGGAAATGGCGATGACGGGGACGCCATGTGTCTTTGAGTCGAACCCGGAGGGGCCAAAAACTTCCGGCGCGATAGTGACGAGCGATGTGTTTGCGCCGGCAAGTTCCTCGACGGTCGAGGCGCCCTTCTCAAAACTCTCAATCGCAGTAGCAACCTGGTTCCAACCAGCGCGCCACAGATGTTCGTAGGCGTCGATGTTTGTTATCACCCGCTCAACTTCCGGCAGGATCAGTTCGTAGGCCTTAGCGTCGTCGACAGGCTCGCCACCATTTAGAAACTGTCCCAGAGGCGAGCCTTCCTGAGTTTCATTCCCAGCCTGATCTAAGCCTTGAATTGCAATGCTGGCTCGTACTCCGTCCTGACTCGTGATTTCGGAAAAGTCGCCTGCCTCGGCCGTGGAAACTAATCTTTCCCGGAATTGCACTGCCCGGTCTCCGGTCAGTACCGTCCAAACGGAGAGCACACCGTCAGTATCGAAGTGGTTATTTGTTACCAATCCAATGCCGCGCGTGAATTGTGTACGTTGGGGAGACGCAACCAGATTGAGGGTGATCTCAGTCGAAGTATCCGCTTTGAGCTCGAGTGGCGTTTCATTTCCTTCCCAATGCGAAAAATGAACACTGTTGGGAACCGTGCCATCCACGGACAGCTTGGGGACGGTATCAAGACCAGGGTGGTAATACTCGAATCTCATTCTGGATTCCTCGAGAGCGATTACGATTATGGTGACTAAGAGAAAGTTTAACTGATGCGCAAACGAAAAGCACTCGACCATGGGAAGACCAATTGGCAATTGCCGATTGCCAATTGGGTACGTAGCGAAAGAAGCCAATCGGAAATCCGCAATCGGCAATCGGCAATGTGATAGGGAGACAACTTGTCGTCGCTTACCTCAGTAGTTAAGATAAATCACAAACCAAATTAACGGGAGAAGCTAATGAACGGATCAATGCCGGAGATTACCGCTACGGAACTAAAACAGCGACTCGATAACGGAGACGACTTACAAATTATTGACGTGCGCGAGGCGCATGAGCTCGAGATCGCAAAAATCCCCGGCACAGTCCACATCCCTCTGGGACAAATACTCAACCGCATGTCGGAAATCGACGCGAATCGCGAGACCGTAGTGCACTGCAAGATGGGTGGCCGCAGCGCGAGAGCAATCGCTGCCCTGAAACAGGCCGGCTTCTCCGGCAAGCTCGTCAACTTGAGTGGCGGAATTACAGCGTGGTCGAATGAGGTGGATCCGAGCGTTCCGAAGTATTAGTCAAACCGATCTCGTTATTTGCTGATGCCTTCGAGTTTGATGAACTGGCTCAGCTTCGTGATTACCATACCTTCCGTTACTTCCGTGCGACACGAAAGGATTGGCTTGTCTTTGGCGTTGGTCTGCCCGAGGTCGTGGCACCAGATCTGACAGTTCGTACATTCCCCATTCCAACAGAAGTCGCCGTAGGAAATCGATTTCAGGGAAAGGTACTGGAAGCAGCGCAATAAGCGGTTCTTTTCGGGAACCTCGACTAGCTTGCCGAGAATCTCAATCGTGATGAGTTTCTCGTAGGGATCGAGCAACTCGCTGGCATCGATCGCCGGTGGGGTTTGGTCGAGAGTTTGCTCGTTCATGACGCGGCGGGAGTATAGCCGTTCCGGTTGCAGAATAATACCGATCTTTAGCACCGTCGCTTCGCATCTTCGCGGATAGATTGCTAAACTAGCGACTTACGGAGGTGAGCGATTTGGCGTTAGTTATCTACACCAAGCCGGGCTGCCCTTACTGTCAGCAGGCACGTGATCATTACAACTCCAAGGGAATTAAGTTTAAGGAATACGACGCGCAAAACGATCGCAAGCGACGCGCTGAGATGTTTTCTTATTCCGCCGGAGACCCGACGGTTCCTTGCATCGTAGAAGACGGGAAGTACGTCGGCTCGGGCTGGGGCGACCCGCCGCGCGGTTGAACCGTTCACGACTAACCGGCCGTGTGCCGGCTTCAACTACAAGATATTCGGCTACCGCGTGCGTAGGAACGCGCCCGATGAGAACCCGCAGGTCACTATTTTCCCCAATGACTGCAAACCCCACTTGCCTTAGCAAAGAAGGACCGCCATGAAAAAATCTCTGATAACCCTGCTGATAATAGTCAGCGTAATTCTTACAACTTACTTTGCGGCGATGGCCCAGGGAAACGGAAACGGGACCACCGCGCCTAAACCACCTATGGCAGAACGAAAAACAAAAACCACAGAAATCCACGGCTACAAAGTAGTGGACGACTTTTTTTGGCTGCGCGAAAAGTCGAATCCGCAGGTGACCGCCTATCTCGAGGCAGAGAACGCGTACACCGAAGCGGCCATGAAACACACCGCCGCGCTGCAAGAAAAGCTTTACAACGAAATGGTCGGCCACATTAAAGAGACTGATGAAAATGTGCCGTATCGCCAGGGCGACTACTTTTATTATTCGCGCACCGTGAAAGGAATGCAGTATCCGATTTACGCGCGTAAACGCGGGAGCACGGAAGCGAAGGAAGAAATTACGCTCGACCTGAACGAGATGGCGAAGGGCTTGAAATTTTTAGGACTCGGCGCTTATGCGGTGAGTGACGACGGAAACTACCTGGCCTACAGCACAGACACCACCGGCTACCGGCAGTACAAACTGCAGATTAAGGACCTGCGCACCGGTCAACTGCTCCCTGATTCGGTTGAGCGAGTGGGATCCGTGATGTGGGCTACCGATAACAAGACCATCTTCTACTCCACGGAAGATGCAGTTACAAAACGCTCCGATAAGTTTTTCCGCCACGTTATGGGAACGGACAAGAGCGATCTCGTCTTTGAAGACAAGGACGAGTTGTTTGATGTTTATGGCGGCCGCACGCGCGACAAGAAGATGATTCTGATCGCCTCCGGCAGCAAAACGTCGACTGAGTATCTCTACATCCCCGCGGACAGTCCCACCGATGCACCGAAAGTAATCCTGCCACGCGAAGCCGACCACGAGTATTCAGTGGATCATCGCGACGGCCTTTTCTATATCCGCACCAATCAGGGTGCCAAGAATTTCCGCCTGGTGACGGCGCCAGTGGCAAATCCAGGCAAAGCAAACTGGAAAGAAATCATCGCGCATCGGCCCGCAGTCAAAATCGATGACGTTGATCTCTTCGCCAATCACCTGGTGGTCTCCGAACTCGAAGGTGGCTTGCAACACATTCGCATTACCAACTTGAAAACTAACAAGTCGCATCGACTTACGTTTCCGGAGCCTGTCTACACCGCTTTCGTCAGCACCAACCGGGAGTACAACACGCCAGTTTTGCGTTTCGGCTATCAGTCGCTGGTTACCCCCAGCTCCGTCTTCGATTACGACATGGAGAAGCAAACTCGAGTGCTGTTGAAGCAAACTGAAGTGCCCGGAGGCTTCGATCGGAACAACTACCAGTCGGAACGCGTTTTTGCCACGGCTTCCGACGGCACAAAGATTCCGATGTCTGTCGTCTATCGCAAGGGCACGAAGATGGATGGCAAGGCTCCGCTCCTGCTTTATGGCTACGGTTCCTATGGCGCTTCCATTACTCCAAACTTCTCCTCCAATCGCTTGAGCCTGCTCGATCGAGGTGTCATCTATGTGATAACGCACATTCGCGGTGGCGGCGAGATGGGTGAGGAGTGGCGCGATGCCGGCAGGATGATGAAGAAAATGAACACGTTCACGGACTTCATCGCTTCTGCCGAATACCTGGTGAAGAACAAGTATACGTCGAGCGATCGCCTCGTCATTCAGGGCGGCAGCGCGGGCGGTCTGCTAATGGGCGCAGTGACAAACATGCGTCCTGACTTGTTCAAAGCCGTCGTTTCTCAGGTGCCCTTTGTTGATGTGCTGAACACAATGCTTGACGCAACGTTGCCGCTCACGACCAGCGAGTACATCGAGTGGGGCAATCCGAACGACAAGGCTGCTTACGATTACATGGCCAAGTATTCGCCTTACGACAATATTACAAAGGCGAGTTATCCTGCGCAGCTCATTAAGGTTTCCCTGAACGACAGCCAGGTGCCGTATTGGGAGGGCGCAAAATTCGTCGCGAAGATGCGCGTGTTGAAGACGGATGACAATCCGCTGCTCCTGAAAACGAATATGGGAGCCGGTCATGGTGGCTCATCAGGTCGTTATGATTACTTGCGTGAGGTGGCTTTTGATTACGCCTTCATGCTTTGGCAGATGGGGCTCTCGGAATAGGTTCTCAGGAAGGAACTAAAATACCGCCAAGACACCAAGAAACGCCAAGGGCGCCAAGAACGACTTCGCCATAAAGTTGAACTAGGATTTAATCCAACTTATGCGCTTACAGAATCTTGGTGCTCTTGGCGTATCTTTGCGTCTTGGCGGTGAATCGAGAAAAAACTGAGCGAGGCCGGTTTATTCATTCAGGTTGTCTAACCCCTTAAAGCGCCATCCGAGTTTGGTGAGCACGAAAGAATAGATCACTACTTCATCTCCCGCGCCGTTCTTACAAGCAATCGTGAATTCTTTTGGCCGGGCTGCATCACTTTCTGGTTTCGCCTCGGCAAAACAGATCGCCGCGTCGCCTTCATGATTGAAAACATCACGGTAGCGGGAGATGAGTTGGGCCCGAGTGCGCACAGCTCTCATGCCATAGGGCATGGTGATCGGAAACTGCGATAAGTTCGCCACCGCAGTCTTGTTTTTCTTGATCACCGCGGTCCGGAATTCCTGCCAAAATGCTTCGCGCGACTGGCTCCCTTGAAAATGCGAGGCCCAGCTAGTGACACTGCCCAGCAGCAATACCGCAACACAAACAGTCATCTTTTTCATTCTCATGTGCTTCGATCCTCTTATAAGTAGTTCATTCTTTCACTCGCGCCGCAGCTGCAATTTTGCTTAGCATCCCGTCTAAGGTGCGCCGATCAAGTAAACGCCCATTCACCACTACCGCATCGATTTTCTGCGTATTGCGGATGTCGCGTAGAGGATTGGCGTCCAGCAAAACCAGATCGGCAAACTTACCTTCCTCTATTGTTCCCAACTCTCTGCTTCGCTGGAAAAAGCGCGCGGCATTCAACGTAGCACTTTGCAATGCCTGTAGCGGCGTCAACCCTGCTTCGACAAGCAATGCCAGTTCGTCGTGCAGACTAAACCCGGGAGCGCAAAAGGGACTGATGTCGTCCGTGCCAGCCAGAATCTCAACTCCCTCCTCGTGAAACAGTCCCACGAGTGCCTTTTCTTTTTGAACCAGGGTACGTCGATTCACCCATTCCTCTCGAGGTGTCTTAACCGCATCGACAGTCATGCGCACCCAGCGCCGCGCCCATGAAGGTTTGACGTACTTCAGACGCGGATCATGCGCGAGTGTGGGATCGTCGAGTGAAGCGTAGCTTTGACGCATGATGATAGTAGGACAAAGCCAGGTGTGGTTGCGCTTCAGAATCGCAGCCAATGCTCGGGCCTGCTGCGGATCTGCTTTAGCTTCATCCAGACCGGTAAAGTGTTCGATACTTTTTTGTCCAAGGGTAGAAACCTCCGCGGCGCTGAGGGCTTGGGGCACATGACCCGCGACCGGAAGGATGAGCTTGCGCGCTTCGTCGACGATAGCAAGATAGGCTTCTCGCGAAAGGCCGTCATGAACTTTTACAAAATCCGCACCAGCGATTTTTGCTTGTCTTACTGCTTCTCGCGCCGCCGGGGCTGTGATCGGACTTTGACCGAGAATCGGACTTCCGATCACCAGGCGCGGGCCCAATAATGCGCCCGCACTTATTTCAGCGCGCCATTCGTGAAATGCCGGGTCGCCGTCCATGATTCTGATTCCCGTAACCCCATTCGCCAGGAAGAGTGCGAGGTGTCCCTGCTTGTCGAAGTCGTCGGTACCAAGGTGGGCATGCATGTCCCACAAGCCCGGCACTAGAAACTTTCCCTGCGCAACAACAATCTGAGCGCCGCGCGGGATTCTGACTCGACCTGTTTTTCCTACACTCACAATGCGGTCATCACGAATGACAATCGTCATCCCCGGCTGCAACGGAGCGCCGGTCGCATCGATTATGCTTACCTGAGTAAACACCAATGCGCGCCTTGCCGCGGGTTGAAGCGGACGCGCCTGGAGGGGAAGGGCCGAAGCGATGAGGATTAGGAAACTCGCTAGGGCTGGTTTCATGAAGTTCTCAATCAGGTTGCGGTACATCTACGGTTGGGATTAAATAGGCCCTTCGCAAAAAGGCAATGGTAGGAACAACTCTAGGGAATTACAAGATTCTCGAAAAGCTCGGCGCGGGCGGTCAGGGAACAGTCTATAAAGCGATTGATTCGAAACTGGGCCGCCCGGTTGTTATCAAGGTCTTGCCCGCCGAGCTGACGGCTAAGGAAGCAAACCTCAAACGCTTCGAGCGCGAAGCGCGCTTGGCCTCCTCTCTCGATCACCCGAACATCTGCACAATTTTCGACCTCAACGTAATCAACGGAATCCATTTCATCGCGATGCAATTCATCGAAGGACGTAACGTGCGCCAGCTCGTAAACGGGCGGCCACTCGGCTTGGCTAGCGCGCTTTCGATTGCGATTCAAGTGACGGATGCCCTGGCTGCTGCCCACGCCCAGGGAATCATTCATCGCGACATCAAGGCTGGCAACGTGATGGTTACCAGCAAGGGTCAGGCAAAGGTACTGGATTTTGGATTAGCGAAGCTGCTTGATGAAGACGCGGCGCGAACTTCCGGTATTCATCACACGGAACTAACTGAAGTTGGCGTCCCGTACGGAACGGCAACCTATGCTGCGCCGGAGCAAGCGCGCGGAGATCGAGTGGATTCTCGTGCCGACACCTTCTCAGCGGGTGTCCTGCTGTACGAGATGCTTACTGGTGGTTGGCCGTTCAAAGGGAAGACGGTTGTCGACGTACGCCACGCGGTGGTGCATGAGGAGCCGGAGCCCCTGGCCACGGCTCGTCCGGATGCTGTGCCGGCGCGACTGCAACAGATTCTCGACCGCGCTATGAAGAAGAATCCGCGCGATCGTTATCAGAAGATAGCCGAATTCCGCGACGACTTACGAACCGTCGCCCGGGAAGTCTCAAGCGCTGGGGGCGAGGCGTTACATGAGAGTACGGTACCAGTCGCCCCGCGTCACCTTACTTCCGCCAGTCCGGTAGCGCGCGCGTTTCGTTGGTTAAAAGCTGTGACCGGCGCTGAAACTACCGGACCATTTCAGGGGTCCGGAGCGATGCAGTCGCCGGAATCTCATGAAACACCGCAAACGAGTATTGGCGACAAAGAACGCAAGAGCGTGGCAATTCTTCCTTTCAAGAATCTCAGTAACGATCCGGAAACAGCGTTCTACGAATTCTCACTTGCTGATGCCGTGATCACTGAACTGGCGCGCGTGCGTTCGCTGATCGTGCGTCCTTCTTCAGCAATCGTGAGGTACCAGGACAAGGCCATCGATCCCTGTGAAGCCGGACGCGAGATGACCGTGGACTCGATTCTGGCAGCGAGTTTCTTACGCGCGGGGGATCGCCTTCGTGTCACCGCTCAATTACTCGACGTGCGCAGCGAAGAGATTCTTTGGAGTGAGAAGATCGACGCCGACGCCAATGACATCATTGCCGTGCAAGACACGATGGTGCAGCGAATAGTAGAGGGCTTACGTTTGGAGCTGAGTACGGACGAGAAGGTTGAGCTGGCAAAAGGATCAACGTCCGATTCGGCTGCTTCTGAGGAATACTTGCGCGGGCGCAATTGCATGGGCCAGTTCATTTATCACACCGTCTCTCGTGGTCACATCGATCAGGCGATCATCCATTTCCAAAATGCCGTGCGACTGGATCCTAAATTTGCACTCGCTTACTCAGCTATGGGAGGTGCCTACGTCAATCGGGTACTCAAGGGCATCGGAGACGTGGGTGATCACGAGAAAGCGGCTGCTGCTTTTACTGAAGCCCTGCAACTCGATCCCAAATTGCTCGAAGCGCGCATGCACATGGTGCTGATCTACCTGCATCGCGGAGAGAAGCCCCGAGCGCGTGAAGAGATTGAGCGCTTGCGCGAAGAATATCCCAATGACGTGGGCGTTCATTTCGTGCGCGGTATTCTGGCGCGGCTCGACGGCGAATATGAACGGGCTCTGCGGAGTTTTGATCGCATGGTGCGCTTGAATCCCGCCGAACAGGTTGTAGCCAGCTACAATCGCGCCCGCATTCACATGTACCGGCAGCAGTATGAAGCGGCGCTGGCCGAGCTCGATAAGGGGGCGGAGTTGGAGCCGGATCATCCGTTGATTCGCGCGTTTCGCGCCCGTGTGCTGTACTATCGTGGTGAGGTCGACTCGGCTGAGCGCATCCTCCAGCAGGTTTTACAGCAACATCCGATCGACGGCATCCGGCCAATCCTGGCGATTTGTCTCAGCGCCCAGGGCAAGCACACGGAAGCAAACGAACAATTAACCAAGAAGGTCCGACAGGTGGCAGCGGCCGACCACGATATTTCGAACTGGCTGGCAGCGGCTTACTTGCTTCAGGGAAAACAGGTGGAAGCGCTTAACTGGCTCGAGACTGCGATTCGACTGGGCAACGAAAATGTCGAGTGGTTCGAATCGGACCCCAACTGGGCTGATCTTCGCGACGATCCGCGCTTTCAGAAACTGATGGACGGCATCAAGCAGGGTAGGCAGGAGCGGCACACAATAACATGAAAACTTTTGTGATTGGCGACATCCATGGACGTTGTGCACAGCTCCAAACCTTGCTCGAGATGCTGCCGCGTGACGAGGCTGCCGATACCGTAGTGTTTCTTGGCGACTTGATAGATCGCGGACCAAATGCCCCCGGTTGCGTCGACTTCGTGATTAAGATGTGCCAGGCAAATCCTGAGCGCGTGCTTTGTCTGCGCGGTAATCATGAACAGATGTTGCTGGACTTCATTGAGGGCACGACTAATCTCTGGATCACACCTGTTACTGGTGGCGAACGCACCTTTGAACAATACACCGGTGAGTCTCTCGCGATCAAAAACGAGCAGGACCTGAAAGACGCGCGGCATTTAATCGAGGAAAAGATTCCGGCAGCACATCTTGATTTCTTTCGTGAGCGTCCCTATTACCATGAGGACGAGTTTGCCATCTACGTGCACGCCGGGTTGGATCACGGCAAGCACCCGCGCGAGAGCTCACCACAATTGCTAATTTGGTCGCGCGACATGGATTTTTATAAGAACTATCGCGGCAAGCCCTGCGTGTTCGGACATACACCTACGCCTTTTCTGCCGCTGCGAGGGCGAGTCGGACGTCACGGCATTTACATCTTCCACAGCGCGATTGGCATTGACACGGGCTACAACCACCAGTCACCGCTCAGTTGTCTCTCCCTTCCTGACTTCACCCTCTACCAATCATTCGCCGACGGTCACGAGGAAACCCACCAGATCACGTCTTTCATACCAGAGACTTTGAAAGAGATGCGAAAAAAGGCGGGGATTGGGAAGTAGCAAGTAGACTGGGAATTGATCTTCTAAAAATGATAAATGGAAAATGTTGGTGACGACTCCTTGGAATCGATATTGCTAATTATTCATGAAGAGCAAAGGCTCTTACCGGAAAGGTGCCAAATGCTTTCACCTTCACCGGTACGGCGAAGAAACGGAAGGCTGAGGCTGGCAGCGCGTCGAGGTTGCAAAGGTGCTCGACGATCGGAATCTCTGCGGCGAGGAGGAGCGAATGCGCCGGACGCCTGCCGCCACTTGTATCGTCAATGTTGAAAGAATCAATGCCTACAAGAGCTGCTTGTGCGTGGACGAGGAACTCCGCGGTCTCGGCGGTTAGAAATGGATGGGTGCCGTCCGAGTATCTGTCAGTGCGCCAGTGTCGATCCCACCCGGTATGAAACAAGACAGCCTTACCCTTTAAATCGTAGCCAGCCAAAGCATCCTGAGTAATGCCGCGCTGGCTTGACTCACTTCCTGCCGTCAAACAACGCACCAGGACGCCCTCAAGGTTGGCAAGCGAGTCTAGTTCAAGCTGGGACAGATCTTTGCCGGCGGGATAACGATGAAAAGGACTGTCGAGATAGGTACCGGTGTTAGCTACCATCTCGAGCTTGCCAATGTGAAATTCGGTTCCCTCATCATAGACGGAACGTGAAGCTTCCCGACTCAGGTGGTCGGAGATGACCGGACCGGGCAGACCTTTATAAGTGATCATGCCGTGTTCGATGGTGTGACTTAAATCAATAAACATAGTGGGGCCTATGGACTCGATAAACCGAGCTTGGTGCTTTGAACTTTGTTCTTTGTTTTAGCTTGCGTTGCTTGGAACTGTCGATGGCTGAAGCAAGGTTCCGAGGCGAACAAAGTACAAAGTTCAAAGTTCAAAGCACGTTTGCTCGAAGAGCGAAAGTCATTCAAGACTTTCTTTCGAGAATGAAATTTGCGATTGCGCGGAGTTGCGCCGTGGGGCGGTCCAACTCAGCGAGCGCGGCGAGAGCTTCCTGATGCACATCACGAGCACGCTCCCGTGTCGCTTCAAGTCCATAGATGCCAGGAAAAGTTGCCTTACTTGAACGGGCATCCTTGCCAGGAGTTTTTCCAAGAGCCTCCGCAGTCGCAGTCACATCCAGCAGGTCGTCAGTAATCTGAAAGAGCAAGCCAAGCTGCGCGGCGTACCGCGTCACGAGATTCAGTTCTGCAGCGCCGGCGTTGGCAATGAAGGCCCCACATCGTGCCGCAGCGCGAATCAATGCTCCGGTTTTCAAGCTATGACTCTGCTCCAGCTCCGCCCCGCTGACTTGGCGCGTTTCAGCCTCAAGATCAAGAGCCTGCCCGGCCACCATGCCAGCAGGCGTTCCTGCCGCATGCGCTAGTTCAGTGATCAACTTCAGACGGCGCTGGTCGTCGAGAGTTTTGTCTTCGGCGATGGTTTGGAAGGCGAGACTTTGCAAGGCATCGCCGGCCAAAATCGCCGTTGCTTCTCCAAAGCGGATGTGACAGGTGGGGCGGCCACGACGCAAGTCGTCATTGTCCATCGAAGGCAGGTCGTCATGTATCAGGGAGTAGGTATGAATCATCTCCAGCGCGCAGGCGGTTGCCATCAGTTCCACGCGTCCCGCTCCGAGCGTCTCGCCCGCGGCCAGCAACAGCAAAGGTCGAAAGCGCTTACCGCCGGCGAAGACACTCCAGCGGATCGCGCTGTGAACCGCGCATGGCTCTTGCGACTCGGCCGGAAGCAGCTGCTCCAACTTCGCGTCGATGAGTGCGCGTCCGCGGCTGAAGAAATCAGCGAGGGGGGCGAGATCGGATTCGTCCTTAAGAGAAAGCGACGTCATCTCCTTTGTTCCCCAGCTTCGGGAAAACCCTCGCGATCCTGCTCGGCAGCGAACTCGCTGACAGTGGGTCGACCCTGGCTGTCGCGCAAGAGAACCTCAATGCGGCGCTCAGCTTGACCCAATCGTTCCTGACATTCGCGCGAGAGGCGGATGCCTTGCTCGAAGAGTTCCAGACTTTTTTCGAGCGGCAGGTCGCCTTCCTCAAGCTGGCGGACGATCTGCTCGAGCGACTCAAGTGATGATTCGAAGCTCTTGGTTTTTGTTTCGTTATTCGTCATTAGTTTGGGTGTCTTCCACTCGCGCTGTTACGCGTCCTTTTGCCAGGCGCACGCGCAACTGATCGCCCGGCGAAACTGAATTCGCATCTCGTAACAATCGCCCATCGGCGTGTTCTGCAATCGCATAGCCGCGTTGCAGTACGGCGAGCGGCGAGAGCGCATCGAGCGACGTGGCCACGAGTCCGAGACGCGCGCGGGCCGACTCCAGGCGCGCGAGCACTGCTGCGTTGCAATTCGCCTGGGCCGAGTCGAAGCGCATTTTGGCGTGTCCCAAACGCGCCTGCAACCGCTCCGGTGATAACTGGTAAGCGATTCGCTCATTCCGACTCTGTGCTGCTCGCAGGGCCTGCGTCATCAACAAGTGCAGACGATGTGTGGCCGCGTCGGTTTCCATATGCGCCGCTCGCAGTCTACCCCGCACTTCGTCAAAAACCTGTGACAATGCCTGATGCTGCACGCGATTGCGTGCGGCGCTAATGCGGAAACGCATAAGCCGGGAAAGATTCCTTCCCAGTGCCGCAAGGTTGGCGCAGAGCTCGTCTTCCTTCGCGGCTACGAGCTCCGCTGCGGCCGAAGGAGTGGGGGCACGCAAGTCGGCCGTGAAATCTGCAATCGTAAAATCGGTTTCGTGACCAACGGCCGAAATAACCGGGATCACCGAAGCGCGAATCGCGCGCGCCACTTCTTCTTTGTTGAAGGCCCAGAGATCTTCGCTGGAACCGCCGCCCCGCCCGACAATCAGCACATCGACCAGGTCAGCAAATCGACCGGAGCGTCGCATTGCCTGCTGATGATCGTTTAGCAGTCGAATAGCGCGCGCAATGTCGCGACCAGCGCCCTCGCCCTGGACGCGCGCCGGCGAAAAGAGCACATGGACGGTGCGTGTGCGGCGGGAGATCACGTTGAGGATGTCACGAATCGCGGCCCCGGTTGGGGACGTTACGATCCCGACGCGATGAGGAAAAACCGGTAACGGCCGCTTCAGTTCACGCGCAAATAGGCCTTCCGCCTGGAGTCGATCGCGCAATTGCTCGAAGGCAATTCGTAAGGCGCCTTCGCCAACCGGATCGAGTGCCTCAACTACCAGCTCATATTCACCGCGCGGCTCGTAGACGCTCAGGCGTCCGCGTGCGCGTACATACAAACCATCCGTGGGCCGAAAACGAATGCGCGTATTAGTCGAGCGAAAACACTTGGCGCGCAGCTGCGCACTTTCGTCCTTAAGCGTGAAGTACCAATGACCGGATGAGTGGGCCTTGAAGTTTGAGATCTCGCCCTCAACCCAAACGGAAGAGAAGCGCGACTCCAGTGCTTTCCGCACTGAGCCCGTCAGCTCTGAGACAGTCAGAGGTCGACGTTCGGTCTCATCGAAGAGGGAAGAAAAGAGCGGCTGGCTCATAGGAATGAAAAGGATGCAGGATGGGGGATGAAAAGTAAACCGCGAGCGGATTGAGCTCTGATCTTAGGTTTTAGCAATGTCCAGTTAACCGCCAAGTCACAAACAAACGCCAAGTTCGCCAAGAACCGAATAAGTTCTCCAGATACTTGCAGAAAAAACCAGCTTGGCGCACTTTGCGCTTCTTGGCGCCTTGGCGGTTTTATTAGAAGCGATTAAGGATTGGAGACGTTCACCACCGGACTGAGTCGCACCGACGCGCCTTCGCGATTTGCCCGGACGCGGACTCGCCGCGTGCCTGATGGTGTCGAGTTTGAAGCGTAAGTGATGGTGTAAGCAGTGCGCAGTTGCAGCACGACATCGTCATATGCGCGCTGCAAATCTTCGATCCGCCGCACCGGGTAATAAACGCCACCCGAGACCGCCGCGAGTTTCCGTCCTTCTTCTTCAGCGCGAGTGGTCAGCGTCAAGTAACGAGTCCGCAAAGGGTCACGAGTCGTCTCTGATTTCGGCACACTCGATTCCGGTATCAATCCGGAGGGCACGTACAACGGATAAATCAACGCTCCGGATTCGCTGAGGGCTTCCAGCAAAGCCAGAAAGGGCACGAACGATTTGTTGTCGTCGCCGTCTGAAAGCACAACGATCGCGGTACGCTCGCCGCGCAATTTCTTCAGCGGCTCCGAAAGCACATAAGCGAGAGCGTCGTAGAGCGCGGTAGCTCCGCCGGCGTCAATCTCATCAAGTTTTTTCGATAACAAGCGCCGGTTGGTGCTGAAATCAGAAATCACCTGAATGTCGTCACGAAAGCTGATGATGGAGATGCGATCCTGTGGGCTGGCGGTGTTGAGAAAGTCGCGTGCCGCCTTGCGAATGAAATCGATCCGCTCTTCAACGCTGCCGGAAACGTCGAGCAGCAGCACGAGATTAAACGGTTCATTAGCCGGCGTCACATTTGTGACCTGCCGTTCGATACCATTCTCCTGAACCGAAAAGTCGTCTGCTCTCATACCGCCGACCGCGCGGCCATTGCGATCGGTGACGCTGGCATTGACGCGCATCAATTGCGGTGCAACTACCGTTACCACCTGTCCGGGCGCGGCGCGGCGCACCAGTGACGGTTCTTTCTCGATGGGCGGCAAAGTCTTCGCGTAATCACCAAACAGCTTTGGAGAAACTTTGCGAATGGCATCAACAAGTTCACGATCGCCGCTGCGAACGATAGCCCGCGTTGCTTCCGTCAAGGGCCGTTCGCGCAAGTCGCTTGGCACCATGCTCGGCTCAACGTTTAGAAGGACAACACCGCGCTGCGTCAAAAAATCCAGACGCACTCGCTCTTCCTTAGCCGGCTTCTTCTCACCAAATTTTCCCGAAATTGAGAAGACGCCACCACGTTTTTCCTTGATCTCCGGCAATTCAACGTCACTGAGGTAGCGCGGCTTACTCGCCTGCCAAAGAAACTTGAATTGCAACGCCTCGAGCGGCACATCGGCATGTATGGTGCCGGTGTCCGTTTGCACTTCTGCCAGTTCAATATTGCCAACCACATCGATTGCACCGCCGTCGCTGGCGATCTTCACTTTGGAGCGCACTGGGATGCGTGCGACTAAATCAATCCGGTCTGCATCAGAGCGATCGCGGACAGTGATTTCAATCGCCGCACCCTTCACTTCGATTTGCAGATCGGTCGGATCAACTGCGGCTCCGCGCGAGGAGGCTTCGATTGTTACCTTCTTCTGTTGCTCGTCGGTAGCGATCACACTTGCCCGCCCATTGCGGTTTGTTATTGAGATCGAGACTTTGTCGGGCGTGTCAATTTCGCGCTGATAACTCTGTGCTTGGGTCGCAGAGGCGGTTGCGATCAGGAAAAATATCCCGAGCACAAGGATATTTACCGGGGTCAAGAGCTTACGCGGAACTACAAAAATCATGCGCTGATCTTGCCGAGCAAAGCGGTTGCGGTCAAGCAGGGGTGAATTAATTGCCGATTGGAAATTGCCAATTGCCGATTAACAGAACGGTCGACCAGGATGTACGGCGCCGCTGACCCAACCAGGCGTTTTTCCCTATCATGGCAATCAGTTATCATAGCCATCCCCTAATCCAACAGTTTCGGCAACCTCTGCAGGAGCGGTTTGACCGGCAGGGCCAAGGAGAGCATTTGGCGCAAACAGAACCGGCCACGGTAGGCGGAGAAAAGCTCCTCATCCATAACCTTGTCAGGTTTGATCCTTCTGCAGGTTTTGCGGACGACGTGCGCCGGGGCCTTTCCGCCAATCCCAAGTCTCTCTCGCCCAAGTATTTCTACGACGAACTCGGCTCACAACTTTTTGACGCCATCTGCCTGTTGCCTGAGTACTACCTGACGCGAGCTGAGAACGAAATCATTGAGCGGTACGCCGCCGAGATTGTGAATTCAGTCGCTGGCGATAAGACATTGCTCGAGATGGGGAGTGGCAGTGCTTCCAAGACTCGCTTGATCATCGAAGCACTACTAAAGAAACAGTCGAGTCTGTTGTTCATGCCGGTGGATATTTCTGCTTCGGCTTTGGAGAGCAGTTCGCGAATTTTGCTGCAATCCTTTCCGCGACTAAGAATTGAAGCTTATGCGGCCGAGTATTTTGACGCGCTGGCGGTGCTCAGCGAACGCCAGCAGCGCGGCCGGACGCTCGCGCTATTTTTGGGTTCCAATATCAGTAACTTTGGCAGAGCTGAAGCGCCCAAGTTTTTGCGCGCGCTTAGACGCGTGTTGAAAACCGGAGACGCGCTGTTATTGGGCGCCGATCTCAAAAAGGATCGCAGCGTACTCGAGCCGGCTTACGATGATGCGCTCGGACTAACGGCCGCTTTCAATCTCAACCTACTTGCGCGCGTAAATCGCGAGCTCGACGGCAACTTCAACCTCCGCGCTTTTAAGCACCACGCTTTCTACAATGAAGAGATTGGGCGCGTGGAGATCTACATCGAAAGCATCTCACCGCAGACGGTTAAGATCGCGAAGCTCAATTTGGAAGTACACTTTGAGCCGGGCGAGCGGATTCATACCGAAAACTCTTACAAGTACGATCTTGCAGGAATTGGGCAACTGGCGAGCGAGTCTGGTTATACCTGCGCTCGCACCTGGCTCGATTCACAACAGCGCTTTAGTAGCAATCTCCTGCTGGCCAGCGATTGATGGTCCTTTGATGAGCGAAGCCAACAACACTGCGCTCGTTGAGTTTCGCGATGTCAGTTATGCCGTCCCCGCCCTCCCGGCTCCGATCCTCTCTGATCTGGATCTTAAAGTTGAACGTGGCGAGACACTGGTGCTGCTCGGTGAATCGGGTTGCGGCAAGACCACAACGCTCAAGTTGATCAATCGCCTCTATCTGCCAACTTCGGGCGAGGTTTTGGTTGAAGGTCGGCCGACGACGGATTGGGATCCGATTCAGTTACGGCGGCGCACGGGCTACGTGATCCAGGACGCCGGCCTTTTCCCCCACTTCACAGTTGCAAACAATGTAGCGCTCGTCCCTTCGCTCGAGAATTGGGAGGCCTCGCGAATTAGCGAACGCGTGCGCGAACTGCTGTGGCTGGTTGGACTTGATCCGGAAAAATATGGCGAGCGCTATCCGCGCGAATTATCTGGCGGTCAACGCCAGCGCGTAGGTGTGGCGCGGGCGCTCGCAGCCGAGCCGCCTTTGCTCTTGCTTGATGAACCCTTCGGTGCGCTCGATCCTCTGACTCGTGCCAGCCTGCAACGCCAGTTTGTGGATCTGACGCGCCGCCTAGGCAAGACTGCAATCTTCGTGACTCATGATTTGCGTGAAGCGCTCCGCCTTGGTTCGCGCATCGGTCTCATACACGCGGGACGGTTGGTGCTGCTGGAAACGCCAGAGAACTTTCTCAAATCCGAGGAAGAACATGCGCGCGCCTATTTGGAAACGCTCAAGCTACAGGTGGAAGACGATCCCGACGGAGGAAGCGCGTGAACTTCTGGCAATTTCTCCAACAAAACTGGAATGAATTGCTGACACACGTCGGCAACCACCTCACACTCGTTTTAATTTCAACTCTGATTGCCGTCGTGATCGGGATACCCACCGGTATCCTTTTGACCAGGAAAAAAGCATTGCGCAGTCCCATTTTGGGAATTGCCAACGTGATGCAAACAATTCCCAGCCTGGCGCTCTTCGGCTTTCTCATTCCTTTACCTTTCATCGGCGGCATCGGCGCGCGCACGGCGATCGTGGCGCTCGTTGTTTACGCCTTGCTGCCGATCATTCGCAATACGGTGACCGGAATTCTCGGTGTTGATCGCAATGTTCGTGAGGCGGCGGTGGCTATGGGGATGACCGACACGCAGATTTTGAAGCAGGTAGAAATACCACTTGCGATGAGCGTCATTCTCACCGGGGTCAGAGTAGCGATGGTGATCTCGGTAGGTGTGACAACCATCGCTGCTGCGGTTGGCGCGGGCGGGTTGGGTGTTTACATCTTTCGCGGTCTCCGCAATTACGACAACAATCTGCTGCTTGCAGGCGCGCTGCCGGCGGCTTTGATGGCGCTCGCCGCAGATTTCTCACTCGGTCTGCTGGAGAAACGTTTTTCGCTTGAGGGAAAAGTCAAAAAGCATCGAGGTTGGGGTTTCACAGCGGGCATTGCAGTGATGGCCGTGATTGCACTGCTCGCGAGCCTGGCGATTTGGCGCTCGTTGCGGGGGCGCGGCAACAGCGAGGCCGGTTCTCGAGTCGTAGTCGCATCAAAGGATTTTACCGAATCGATTCTGCTGGCTGAGATTGTGTCTCAGTCTTTGGAAGCTCGCGGCGTTACCGTTGAGCGGCAGTATGAGCTGGGTGGCAACCTGCCGCACGACGCACTCGTGGCCGGAAGAATCGATTTGTACCCGGAATACACTGGCACTGCATACACGGCGATCCTCCGGCACCCTCCAATCACGGATCCGCGCGCCGTCTATGATCAGGTGAAGCGAGAATATGGCGAACGGTTTAATGCCGAGGTAAGTCCACCACTTGGATTTGAAAACACTTTCGCGATTCTCGTGCGCGGGGCGGATGCCAGACGTCTAAACGTAAAAA
>JBAPXA010000130.1:0-3253 GCA_049283975.1 Pyrinomonadaceae bacterium
GTCGTAGTGTTCGCAAATCTCGCGAGCAATCTCCGACGTTGTTTGGCCGCGTTCCAGTCCGCGCCATACGAGCATCGCCGTCTCGTTCAGCGTGTAGTAACGCTTAGTATTCAAATCGACGAGCACAGCTTCGCGACCGTCGAATTCAGTATAAACGACGTGACTATGCGGGTGTGGTGTGGCAGAAGCGTTCAAGCGATTCTCTTTTCTTGTGTGAATCAGTCGCTGGTAGTGGCGGGCGCGACGATTACCGGCAGCGAACGGCCATTGGCTGCTTGACCATTAAGTTGCGCACTGCGCCAGGGGATTTTTCCAAAACTCTGCAGACAGAAAAGGCATGGTGACCCGGTATAAAGATCGGGCGTCTCGCCCCGTGCTGCAATTTCGGACAATGCTTGCTGTCGTCGTTCGAGTTGTAGCTGCGCCAGGGCTTTCAAACGCGCATAGCCAACAGCAAAACTCTCGCGATTCAGATCTGCAAGAACATCGGGCTCGCTGTCTGCGTTTCGATAACCCGCCAGGTTGCAGCAAAGCGTCAGGCGGCCGCGCCAATCGACATTGCAACTGGTAGTCTTTAACGGCGAACAAGGAACTGCGGAATGAATGTCGTAATAACCGGCAGCGATGCCGATCGGCATCTTTAGAATCTTCGCGAGTCCCATCACTTCCTGTTCGGCATGACGCTGTTCCTCGAGCGTCAAGGCTGACTCGTTCTCCGCTTCAGCGGACGTGGGCAATAAGTGTGAAAAGTGCAGCGCGGCAGCACCGAGACGCGCGGCCAGTAAGGCAATCCGTTCCAGCTCCGTCATTGTGTCGCGCCGGATCCCGACTTTGAACACGAATGGGATGTTCTGCACATGACAGCGAGTCACCGCGCGGATTACCCGATCGAACGATCCAGCGCCGCGCCAAAAGTCATGAGCTTCGCGCGTCGCTCCATCGACACTGAAGGCCACGAGTCGAACGGCTTGCTTGTTAGCCATGATCGCCGGATAAACACGATCGAAGTGCCAACCGTTGGTCACGAAACTGCATTGCATGCCTTCGTTAGCCACTGCGGCGATCATATCGTTGAAATGAGGATGGAGTGTCACCTCGCCGCCAGTGAAAGTTACGTAGTCTATTTGGTACGCCGCGCGCGCCTCGCGCACAATTCGTCCCAACAACTCGGCGGGAAAGTAGTTAGCTTTGGTGTGATAGAGCGCGTCCTCGTCGCGCATGCAATAGCTGCAATGGAGATTGCAGATATTCGTCAGTTCGACAGTTAGCCGAACTGGATCCGGGCGCTGGGGAACTTCGGTGGTCACGGTCACGAAACCTTTTTACTCTGTCATGTAGGGGGCGAGCAAGCCAGCGGCTCGCTCCGGGTGAAGCAGCAGGTCATTACCCGCCAATAGTTCATAAGCACGACATTGATTTGCCAGCCGCGCCAGCACCCGCAAATAGTCGGGCGCCGTACAAGTATCGTAAGTGGCCCAGGGACAATGTCGCACGAGTTGCTCCATGGCGGCGCGAGATCCGATCTCATTGATCTTCGTCTCAACCGCCGCCACTACTCGAGGAAAGAAGAGCACACGCGGCTGACAGCTTGCTGCCCGGCTCTCGGGGAAAACAGTTTCCGGCTCGAGGCGGCGTTTCGAAGGATCCGAAGCCACTGGAGCACCGAGGGCGGCGCTCAACCTCGTGCTGCTACTACCAACTATGGAAGTGTCAGCCACCGCAAACAAGCGTCGCAGTCCTTCAGCCTCCAGCGCCGCAGGAGTCTCACGCAAAACTACCATGTCATCCGACAAGTAAAGCCAGCCCGCCTCCGTAAGCCGCAAGGTTAAGGTGGTTTTACCGCTGCCGGAAGCGCCAACGAAAAGTGCCCCTGCTTGTGAACGAGGTTCAACTGCCGCGGCTGCATGTACATCGAAAACGCCCGCACGGCGCAGCGCAGCCTGCAACCCATACGAAAAGGCGTTAACCAGCGCGACCGGATGGCGCGCCTTTTCGGTTAAGCCAAACCACACCTCAACTAGTCTTTCCGCTGGCGGGTAGATGTGAATCAGAGATTCGTCTACCGTCAAGAAGTATTGGCTCTGATCTGTGTAGCAGTGCCCGCGGTTGATGGCAAACGATTGCAAGCCGGAAGGAACTTCGGGAAGCGCAGCGCGCCTTACTCTAAGTGTAATCGAAGGCTCATCGACGGGAGCGAACGCAGGTGCGAGGTGAAAACCGTTTAAGAAACCGGCAGCCCACTGCGCTTCCCAATCGTCCAGGGCGTGAACGCGCAGCCGCCGGCCGGCAATATCGTAATTACTGATCAGACCAGAAGTGGCGTTGGCTTGCAGCTTTGATTCGAGCAATTCACCAGGCACGGACCAAATACCCAGGAGCGTGCAGTTGTTTAAGTGGTGGCACTTTCGATGGTGGGCGCCTGGAAAAATGTGGTCGCCTCCAAAACATCGGCGGGTACCGAAATGGTGGGCTCGACAAACTGCTTCTTGCTCGTTGGCTCTGTGGCAGCTTCGGTCGGTTGGTTTTGGTCGATCTGATCGCTGGTGGGAAGAGTGTGTTGTTTATTCAAGGCTAGGCCTCCAGAATGTTGACTGCGTCTTTGGCTTCGCTGCCGGCACCAGTCAGAGGTTTTCTGGCCAATGCCGGCAATTAAGCAGACACACACACGCAAACGCAAACGCTAGACAGTGGTGGTATCGACAGTAGGGGCCTGGAAGAAGGTTGTCGCCTCGAGCACATCCTCAGGGGTTGAGACAGTCGGCTCGACGAACGGCAGCTTCGACTCAGTTTTTGACAGTTCGGTCTGTTCGTTGACTTGCTCGCTCACAACATTGCTGTTTTGCTTGTTCAAGGTTCGGTCTCCTCACATTTTGATTGTCTGACTGGTTGGCTGCGCTAGCACTAGACGCAAAGGTCGGGTTTCGTACGTTTGTAGATCGGTACGCTGGTACAAACGAATGTTCGGTGAAAGGGTCCTCACCACTTGCTCAATTGTGGCGTTATTTAAGTCAACATTAACGACCTCCGAAGAGTCATATTTCATCTCGAAGGGAATGTCAACCTTGCTGGCAATCTCGTAAAGAACAGCCGTCAGGGGTTGTTTTCGCGCACGCACAGTAAACTGATTGCGCTCGATTTTGACGCTTAATGAAGTTTCTTGTTCGTCTTTTGCGGCGGCTTCGGTTCCTTCTTCGGTGTTTCCAGAAATCAGGATGGCCTCGGAATCCCCACGCACTACAGCCGACTCTGAAGG
>JBAPXA010000131.1:0-27146 GCA_049283975.1 Pyrinomonadaceae bacterium
AAATCACATAACCCTCTTCCTTAACTCAGCTAACAGCTCCTTCGCCTCCTCCGCCGAGAGCTTTTCCAGATCGACATTACGAAGATCATCAACAATTCTTTGATTCGCAAGATCAAACAGAGAAGCCTGGGCCGCCAGCTTTCGGCGACCTGCTCGAGTAGCGACAGCTGAAATTGCAGCATCAGAGTCAGTCGTGTTTCCCGGAACAGCATCTGTCGTTGTGGAATTCGTCGCGCCGGCAGTCGCAGCCACAACAATCGGCTGACTTTCGCCGTGTGTGGGTTGGGCCTGGGCTGCCAGCTCATCTTCTTCCGCGAAGACTTCCAATTCGTACCGTTCTAAACGCGCCAGCACTTCGCGCGCATTAGCCACGACAGCCGGAGGCAATCCGGCCAGCCGCGCCACTTCAATCCCATACGACTTTGAAGCGCGACCGCGTTCAAGCCGGTGCAGAAAAACTACTTCTCCCTCGCGTTCGGTAGCCGTGATCTGATAGTTCTGCGCGCCCGGTAGTCGCTCCGCCAGTTCCGTGAGTTCGTGATAATGAGTGGCAAACAAAGTCTTCGCCGCGTGTTCCGCAGAGTCGTGCAGGTACTCCGCAACGGCCCAGGCGATTGAAAGGCCGTCGAAGGTCGCAGTGCCTCGCCCAATCTCATCGAGCAGCACAAGTGACCGTGGCGTAGCGCTCCGCAGGATCGCAGCCGTCTCCGTCATCTCCACCATGAAGGTCGAACGCCCACGCGTTAAGTCGTCGGACGCACCGACCCGAGTCCAGATCCGATCAAGCAAGGGCAGGCGCGCTTTTTCGGCGGGAACGAACCCGCCCATCTGCGCGAGCAGACAGATTATTGCCGTCTGCCGCAGAACCGTGCTTTTCCCGCCCATGTTGGGACCGGTGATGATTAGGAGCCGATCGGTCGAATTGTTGAGATAGAGATTGTTGGGAACGAACGGCTCATCGTTGAAAATCTCGACGACCGGATGACGGCCCTGAACGATCTCAATCTCATCGCCATCGTGAATTACTGGTTTCACGAACCGGCGTCTCACGGCTGTCTCGGCCAAAGAAGCCAGGGCATCCATCGCCGCCAGGGCTCGAGCCGTTGCCTGGATGAGTCGTGTCTCCAAAGCCACCTGGCGGCAGACATCTCCGAACAACTCGGTTTCCAGTTGAATGATCCGCTCGTCGGCGCCGAGTACTTTCTTTTCCCAGTCCTTCAACTCCGGTGTCGTATAACGCTCCGCATTGGCAAGTGTTTGCCGGCGTTCATAGTCCGCCGGCACCCGACTGACGTGTGATTTGGAGATTTCAATGTAGTAACCAAACACGCCGTTGTAACGAATACGGAGGTTGCCAATCCCGCTGCGATGGCGTTCGGTCGCTTCAAGAGTGGCAATAGTCTGCTTCGCATTACGGCTGATGGAACGCAGCTCGTCGAGCTCCGCCGAGTAGCCGGCACGGATCGTATCGCCATCGCTGAGCTTCACGGGCGGCTCATCGGCGATTGCGCGCGCGATCAGGGCGCGCACTTCGGGAAGTTCATCGGTGCTTTCGCTGAGCACCTGTAACAGCGACGAGTGTGCGTCGGAAAGCAACAAACGAATGCGAGGCACTTGATCGAGGGAACGCATGATCGCATTCAAGTCGCGTGGCGTTACGGAACTGAGATTAATTCTTCCTGTCAGGCGCTCAAGATCTGAAACTTCCTTTAGCAGTGTACGCAGGCTGTCGCGCTGGCGTTGCGAGGAGCGTAGCTCTTCCACCGCTCCCAAGCGGGCTTCTACTTCACCGCGCCTTACCGACGGGCGCAGCAACCAGGAACGCAACAATCGCGCTCCCATCCCGGTTACAGTTTCATCGATCACATCGAGCAGGGAACGACCGCCAGTCTTGGAAAGACATTCGACCAGCTCAAGATTGCGCACTGTGACGAGATCGAGAATCAGGTTGTCCTGCGGTTCGAAGTACACCAGGTCCGTCACATGAGCGGCTGCCGCTCTTTGTGTCTCCTGCGCGTAGCGGAGACAGCTCCCCGCGGCGCGGAGCGCTTCCGGCTTTCGCTCAATGCCGAAGCCCTCCAGAGAACGGACTCCAAACTGTTTCCGGAGCAGGGCGGCACAGTCGTCTTTCTGCCAGAGCCAATCGTCAAGCGGCGTGAGGGTGGCACCGAATTGTTGTTCGTTCATGCCCGCCGACGCTGACTGAGATTGATCGCCCGTCACGGAATCCGGCCCGGTTTCAGCAAGCGGCAGGCGCGCGGTGTGAGGTTTTCCCGATAGACCGCTGTGGATCAAAGGCGCCAACGATGCAGGAAAGAGCAGTTCCCGCGGCGCGTAAGATTCGAGATCGGCGCAGATTCGTTCCCAGGCGTGCGGGCCTGTCTCCTGAGTTGCAAGAAACTCCCCCGTGGAAATATCCAGAAACGCTACGCCCATTGTTTCACCGGCGCTGCACACTGCTGCTAGAAACACAGACTCGCGAGCCTCCAGCAATTGCGGATCGATTGGCGTGCCCGGGGTGACGATGCGGACTACTTCGCGGCGAACCAGCTTTTTGGTTTTCGATGCAGCTTCGGTTTGTTCACAGATCGCCACGCGAAATCCCCGACGCACAAGGCGGGCAATGTAGTTGGCGGCGGCGTGATGCGGGACGCCGCACATAGGAATCGGATCGCCGTGTTCCTTATGCCGCGCCGTTAAGGTGATCTGCAATTCGCGCGCGCCGATTACGGCATCGTCGAAGAACAGCTCATAGAAATCGCCGAGGCGAAAAAATAGAAGCGTTCCCGGATGTTGCTGTTTTAGCTCCTGATATTGCCGGAGCATCGGCGTCTTGTTATTGGTCATCGGTGAAGTTGAAAGCTGCACCCTAAACTGTGACGAAGTATTTGGTCAATCGTAAAACCAAAACGGTGAAAACCTTTTCTGAGCAAGAATGACAATACTGGGTAAGGCCGCCAAGTTGGTCAGTAGGCGGTAGTCAGTAGGTCGTAGGCCTAGGTGGTGGTAATGGCGATCTTTACGCAGTTCTCCAATCAGGACAATATATGGTAATTTCCAGCCCCGAACTTCGCACCGCCAGGAAAGCATTAATTTGACGCCGGCGATGATTCGCGGAATGTACCTAATTGGGCGGAGTGAATTTCAACGTGGACAACTCGCCGAGATCAGAGAGTTTGAGCGCAACCACCCTGCTCCAGCGCTCGCTCGAAGAACATCTGCAAGCAGTTCAAGCAACACTGCAATTACAACTCGTTGAGATAGAGCGCGCCGGCACGCTCATCCGCAGTACCTTACGCCAAGGCCACAAGGTATTGCTTTGCGGCAACGGCGGCAGCGCCGCTGATGCTCAGCACATTGCGGCGGAGCTTGTAGGTAGATATGAACGGCGGAGACCAGCCTGGCCTGCCATTGCTCTAACGACTGACACTTCCGTACTAACGGCAATCAGCAACGACTACGGCTACGAAGAGGTGTTCGCGCGGCAAGTTGAAGCCCTGGCCACCGCGAACGATGTGCTGCTCGCTTTGAGCACGAGTGGAACGTCGGCGAATGTTCTCAAAGCTGTCCAGAAGGCCCGCGACATAGGGTGCAAGACCATCGCCCTCACCGGCGCCGCCGGGGAGCCGCTCGCCTCCGCGTGTGATCTTGCGGTGGTGGTGCCGGCAGAGCGAACGGCGCGAGTTCAGGAATGTCACATTACCATCGGACATCTCTGGTGTGAGCTGATCGACGCCGAACTTTGATAGTATCTGGGGTGCAACGAGCGAAGCACTCCAAGCGCATTGTGACTTTATTCTCACCGCGCTTCAGCGCGGTGTTCGTGGGCACTAACCAAAACACAGAAACCGTTTGGACGGTTTCCCGGTAACAAATCAATGTTCTCACCGGGAAGAAGCCCGGTGAGAATGAGAACGGCCCTGACGTCCGGACTTTTTTCCGAGGTCAGGCACAGCAGCAAATGACGAAAAAGAAAGCCCTGATAACTGGAATTACGGGACAGGATGGCAGCTACCTGACCGAAGAACTTTTAACCCTCGGCTATGAAGTTCATGGTTTAGTGCGCCGGGTGGCGTTGGAAGCGCCTGAGCGGCGGACCGAACGCATTTCGCACTTACTCGACAAGATCACCCTGCATCCCGCAAGTCTCGAAAGTTATCCCAGCATTTTTCATATCATCAGTCGTTACGATTTTGACGAGTGTTATCACCTCGCAGCCCAGAGCTTCGTAGCCGAGAGTTTTGCGGATGGCTTCTCGACGATGAATACCAACATCAATGGTACGCATTACATGTTGGCGGCGTTACGAGAGCTGCGACCGAAGTGCCGTTTTTACTTTGCAGGATCCAGCGAGATGTTTGGCAAGGTGCATGAGGTGCCGCAGACGGAGGCGACGATGTTTCACCCGCGCAGTCCCTACGGCATCAGCAAAGTTGCCGGTTTTGACCTCACGCGCAACTATCGTGAGGCCTACAACATGTTCTGCGTCAATGGAATCCTCTTCAATCACGAAGGGCCGCGGCGAGGATTCGAGTTTGTGACGCGCAAGATCAGCAACACTGTGGCGCGGATCAAGCTCGGTTTGGCGACGGAATTGAGACTGGGCAACCTCGACGCACGCCGGGATTGGGGCCACGCAAAAGACTATGTGCACGCAATGTATCTAATGTTGCAGCAGCCTGAGCCTGATGACTACGTAGTGGCCACAGGCACTGCCCACAGTGTCGCGGAGTTTTGCGAGCGTGCCTTTGCAGAAGTGGGTTTGGATTATCGCAAGTATGTAGTCACAGATGAACGTTTTCGCAGACCCGCCGAAGTGGATCAGTTGATCGGCGACTCCAACAAAGCACGGAAGGTCCTCGGCTGGACTCCCAAATACACATTTGAGGAGTTAGTACGGGAGATGGTGCAATCTGACCTCGAGGCAGAAGCGCGAACCATGGGAAGCGCCAAACCGCAAATTGCCGAATACGTTTGAGAGCGGCAAATCCACCCTGACTGGTGATCACACAGACTTCATGAGAATCCTGGTAACCGGCGGCGCAGGCTTTATCGGTTCACACCTTTGCGAACGGCTTGTGCGCGAGGGACACGACGTAATCTGTCTGGATAACTTCTTCACCGGGCGGCGAGAAAACATTTTCCATCTGCTCGACGACCGGCGCTTCGAGTTGTTGCGCCACGATGTTATCGAGCCGGTACTGCTGGAAGTGGATCAGATTTATAACCTCGCTTGTCCTGCTTCGCCGATCCACTACCAATACAATCCGGTTAAGACAGTGAAGACGAGTGTGATGGGCATGATAAACATGCTGGGGCTGGCAAAACGAGTGCGCGCGCGCATCCTGCAAGCCTCGACCAGCGAAGTTTATGGCGATCCTCTTATCCACCCGCAGACAGAGGATTACTGGGGTAACGTAAACCCAATTGGTTTGCGCTCCTGCTACGACGAGGGCAAACGGATCGCTGAAACCTTAATGATGGATTACCACCGGCAGAACCGAGTCGATACTCGCATCGCGCGCATCTTCAATACCTATGGTCCGCGTATGCTCGAGAACGATGGCCGCGTGGTCTCGAATTTTGTGGTGCAGGCGTTGCGCGGTGAGCCGCTGACCTTATACGGGGCAGGGGATCAGACGCGCTCTTTTTGTTACGTCGACGATCTAGTGGAAGGGTTGATCAGGTTGATGAATGCCGAAGCGTTGCATGAACCTGTCAATCTCGGCAATCCGGTCGAGTTCACAATCAAAGAATTAGCTGCTGAAGTGATTGCTGCGTGTGGCTCCAAGTCGGATCTGAAGTATCTGCCTTTGCCTGAAGACGATCCGCGCCAGCGCAAGCCCAACATCGAACGAGCGCAAACCAGGCTCGGCTGGAACCCGACAATCCAGCTGCGCGAGGGGTTGAAAAAGACCGTTGCTTACTTTAGTTCCCGACTAAAGTCGTAAGACGTTTCCGCACTGTGGTGGGCTATTGTCATCCGTTTCCGCTCCGAGGAACTCCGCCAGCATTTCTTGTGAGGCTCCTTCGTCCCCGATTCCGCAACCCTCATGCAAACCGCACTTCGATCCAGAGGCAAGGGCGCCGAGCAAATGAATAGCAGCGGCCGCCTCAGTGGTGACGAAAGTGCGGACGTTCCTTCACATAAAGAAGGTGACCCTACAGCAACTGTTCGGATTGCCGGGCTTCTCAATCAACTCGTTTTTGTTTGTCTATTGGTATTGATCTTCGTAGCCGCCGTTCCCTACGGCACTGTCGAGCCCTGGTGGAAGGCTGCGTTTGTCTGTTTCGTGTTCGCACTTGGGATTGTGGGGACGATCGAGGATCTTCTCAGCCCGAATCGGAGAGCGCTGGACAAACAATTGTTCATGCCGTTATTTGCGCTCGTGGTTTTTGCCCTGCTTCAGAGTGTCCCGCTCGGCACGCGTTCGCACCCGGCGATACCTCATCAAATTTGGAATGCCATCAGTGCGGACCCTTATCAAACGCAATTCTTTGCAGTGCAGCTTCTCGCGATGACTCTCGCGGGCCTACTGCTTGCTCGCTACGCTGTCACGGAGCGACGCGTTAGTGCCCTTGTTGGCGTGGTCATGGCGGTTGCGGTTGCCAGTGCGATCTTTGGCGTTTTGCGTCAGACCAACCAGCACGCGATCGGGTTTGGTTTGCCGCTCCTGAGTCCGGGCCGAGGCTATGGTCAATTCATAAACCCTAACCACTTTGCGCTGCTGATGGAGATGGCCTTTGGGTTGATTCTTGGGATAGTCCTGGGTGGCAATCCGAAACGAGAAGGCCTGCTGGTCTACGGCGCCGCGCTCATAGTGGTCTGGACAGCCCTGGTCCTGGCTAACTCGCGTGGCGGGTTGTTGGCAATGTTGTCTCAGATTGTCGCTGCCGTCTTGCTATACCCAGTCGTGGTGCCGGCATCAAAGGGGACGGGCGCGTGGAGAAAGATAACGACAGTTTTGCGCTCGCTTCAGGCAAGGATTCTGCTGCTGTCCGTTCTACTTGCGGGTGTGGTGTTGGGCACACTTTGGATTGGCGGCGATAGATTGGCTAGCCGGTTTGAAGACCTAAGTGGCGGTGTCAGTCCAGCGGAAACAAGGACCGGAGGCAGCCGCAACGAAATCTGGCGCGCGACCTGGCATATGTTTAAGGCGAACCCAATTTCCGGCGTAGGCCTGGGAGGCTATTGGGTCGCCATTCCGGAATATCACGACGCGTCCGGCAGTCTGACTCCTCAGGAGGCCCACAACGACTATCTGGAATTACTGGCGAGCGGTGGGATTGTCGGCGCTGCTTTGGGTTGCTGGTTTCTCATCGTCCTGGGCAAGCGAATCAAAGGCAATCTTCGTTCGGCAAATCCATTTCGCCGCGGTGTCCGTTATGGAGCGGTATTGGGAATCATCGGCGTCCTGGTCCACAGTCTCTTTGATTTCGGATTACACATGCTGGTCAACGCGTTAGTATTCACGGCGCTGATTGTGATCGCCACACAAAGTCAGAGTGAACACAGATCCCGGAGAAGCAATGCCTGAGAGCACTGGTTTCATCATCCGTTCGCAAACGCGCAACCGCCTCCTCGCAGTCGCACTGGGATTGACCGTGATCCTTCAGTCGCTGATTTTCAGTTGGGCATTGGCGCTCTTGCCTCAGGACATTGCCGGCGGTGTCGCTGCGTTTCGCGGGCAGGACATCATGGGCGGGGCTGCGATTGTCTTCAAACGGCCGCAACGCTTACGAGACATCGTCGGTGGCGCGTCAATGCTGGTGATGAAACGTCAACCTCGACCCCCGAGGACGACGGAGGTCTCCAGAACGGAAGTTGCCAGAGCGACTCCTCCGCGAGAACGTCGCCGGCCACCCGCCACAGTAACCCCGCCAAAGGTCACTGAGGAGGACAAGGGCGAGGCTTTTAAGGAGCAAGGCAATACTTACTATGACCTGGGCCAGTTTGCGCAAGCGATCGAAGCCTATCAGAACGCCTTGAAGCACACGCCGAAGGACCCTTTCATCTACAACAATCTCGGCGCCGCCTATTTCAGTGTGGGCCGGAACAAAGAAGCGACCGAGGCTTTTAACAAGGCGCTGAGCCTCAAGCCCAACGATCCCGACGCCTATTTCAATCTAGGAATTGCATACGTGGCGCTGGAGAAATATGAAGATGCACTTTCTGCCTTCAAGCAAGCTGTCCGGCTAAAGCCCGACTGGCCCGAAGCACTGAACGCCCTGGGCGATACGCAATTGAGCCTTAGTCAATACGCGGAAGCGGTCCGATCTTACGAAGCCACCATCCGTCTGCAAAAAGACAATGCCACCGCTTACAGCAATCTTGGTTTTGCTTACGACAAGTTAGGCAAGTTATCAGAAGCTATCGTGGCTTTGCAGAACGCCGTGCGACTAAAACCGGATGATGCAGTTGCTTTCAATAACCTCGGCGCCAGTTTTTATAAGGCCGGACGTTATCCGGAGGCGATCGAGGCTTTTACGAAAGCCGTGCGCCTGAACCCGAAAGATCCCGAGGCCCTGAACAACCTCGGCGCCGTTTACTACATTACCGAGCAACATCAAAAAGCCCTCGAAAACTTTTTGAAGGCGGCGAATACCAAACCGGACTACGCGGACGCTCAATACAACCTTGGCAACGCCTATTACATGCTGGGCAAAAATACAGAGGCGGTGAATGCCTACCGAGCCGCGACCAAATTGCGTCCTGACTATTTTGAAGCGCGGACAAACCTCGGTAGCTTGCTGATAACCCTCGGTCGGAACCAGGAAGCAATCACCGAACTGGTGGAAGCGATCAGACTAAAACCAGACAACCCCGTGTCGCACAACAATCTTGGCTACGCATATGTGAAACTGGCGGAGACCAACACCAGTACCCCGGCAACAGAACTCTTGTTGAAGGCGGTCCCCGAATACAAGGAAGCGTTACGACTAAACCCAAACTACGCGAAGGCTCTGAACAACCTTGGTTCGGTTTACAACAAGACTGGTCAGTATCGTGACGCGGTCGAGCCCCTCAAGAAGGCGATTCAACTTAAAGCTGATTTTCCCGAGGCTCATTACAACCTCGGCACGGCGTACTACCGGCAAAGCCAATTTGCTGAGGCTGTGACCGCACTAGAAACGGCTGTTCGTTTGAAGCCAGACTATGTTGAAGCTCTCAATACCCTGGGAACCGCCCTTTTTCGCCTTGATCGTTTGGACGAAGCTGTCGCGTCTTACAAGAGAGTCTTGACGTTGACGCCTGACGATGCAGAGACACATAACAATCTCGGCGCGGTCTATTTAAAAGCTAAGCGCTACGCGGAGGCAGCGACGTCATTCAAATCGGCGACTCGCTTGAAACCTGACTACGTTGACGCACACTTCAACCTCGCCGTTACGTATGTGCTGTTGAAGGATCGCAAAGGCGTGCAGGACGAATACGACATCCTAAAGCGACTCGACTCCAAACGCGCAGAGGACTTCGCCAAACGATTTCTGAGGTAACCCTCCAAATTGGCGATTGATGATTGATGATTGACGATTGCCAATTGGGCCGTAGCGAATGCGAATGTTGCCAGTCGAAAGTCGGCAATCAGCAATTGCCAATTAGCAATCAGCCTTGGCGGTTATTTTTATTGACGTGTTTCGGTTAGGGCAGTAGACTCACGCCCACAACCCGGCCATACCAGTCACGGATCATACTCAGCCAAAGGAAAACTAGATGAGATTCAAACAAAGTAAGCGTGTTAAAGCTCTTGCCGCATTTGTAATGTTTGCCGTAGCGCAGATCTCGGTGCAGCTGGGTTTTGCCGAGGCAGGTCCCAACGCTTTGCCCCCGGTACCGCAGCAATTTATCGCGCGTCTCAGGACCAGCGGCAACCGACCGATTACTGTAAATAACAATGCCGCAGCGACTGGTGCCTCCCTTGTTACCGGAGCAATGATTGAGACCGGTGCCGACCAGTCGGCAACCATTGATATCGGCGACTTCACCCTCGATATCGCCCCTAACACCAGGCTTCGTCTCGACTATGACGATCAGGGTCGTGTGAAAGTCTTCTTGATCTCAGGCTGCGCCATTGTGCGTTCGAAAGGAAAGACTGAGGCTGAGGTTCAAACCGCAGACAACGTCACGCAGGGCCAAACGGCCAAGAAGAAGGGCGGAGTCATTGACGTCTGCTTTATCAACGGCCAGGCTACGGTTAATCAAAACGCAGCCGCGAATGCAGGAGCTGGAGCGGGCGCGGGCACAGCGGCGGCTGGCGGAGGAGGTGGCCTTAGCAGCGCGGCAATCGCCGCGATCGTGCTAGGTGGAGTTGGCGCAGCGATTGTGACTATCGTCGCGGTCTCGGACGATGATGAGCAGGTCAATCCCAGTCCCTCTTCGCCGACAAGGTAAGTTTCAAAATAGAATGCGAGGTTCCGAGAACGTGCCTTTCAGCAAACAAGGGCACGTTTTCGTTTTTAGAAAACCCTTTTTGTTTGCATGGCCGAAACCGCCAAGGCGCAAAGGACCGCCAAGTACGCCAAGCAAATATGAACACAGGAGGATTGAATCCTTAGACAATCACGAGGAAGCAATTACTTGCTCGCAGCAAAAATATCCTTGGCGTACCTGGCGGTCCTTTGCGCCTTGGCGGTTTAGTTTTTGAATGAACAAAGCAAGCCATGGAAAATGATTGGCGTTCAAGCTATCGGCGACTTCCACCAGCGCTGCTGTCGGTTGTCGTCTGCGTCGTGGGCATTTGGTTTAGTGCGCACGTTGGCTATGCGCGCCTCCTCGCGAAATATGCCTCGCTAACGGGCAATGCTGTGGCTGGAGATAAGGCCGTGGGGGTTGCCCCCTTGGATGCCAGCGTTCACAGCGCGCGAGCAGCGACGTTTTACAGTACTGGTTTGGTTTCTGAAGCTGCTCGAGAGCTTGAAGTCGCGGTTAGCCTGCGTCCGCGTGAGAATTATTTGTGGCTGCGGCTCGGAGTTCTGCGTGATGAACTGCATGATGCCGGAGCTTTACCTGCTTTCGAAGAAGCAGTAAGACGGGCGCCTTATTACGGTCATCCCAAATGGCAACGCGGAAACTATCTATTGCGTAGCGGGCGTTACGATGAGGCATTTGCGGATATGCGGTTCGCGGCTGCGAGTAATGAGAGTCTGGTGCCCAGCTTGATCGATTTAGCCTGGGGTGTTTCCCGAGAGAACGCGACGCGCACCCAGGAATGGGCGGGAATTACAGATGATCGCAAGCGCGTTGCATTTGCGCGCTTCCTGGCCACTCATGGAAAAGCAGACGAAGCATTGGCTCAGTTTCGCGCCAGCCGGGTTGTGTCGCTCCCGGCACGTCGCGAGTTGATGACTGATTTGATTAGCGCGCATGCATTTCGTGAGGCATTCGAAATCTGGCGCGGCATGGAACCAACCGACGATCGCCTGACAGCGATACATGACGGAGGCTTTGAGGTCTCAAACCCACTCGACGATAGTGGCTTTGGATGGCGTTTTGCTAACGCTTCTCAGGGAGCGCGGCTCTCCCTCGACGCAAACCAGCCTCACGCCGGAAAGCAAAGTTTACTCGTGACCTTCCTCGGTTATTCGGAACCCAACACAGTCCTCCTCTCACAGCTGTTATTGGTGGAGCCGAATAAAGGTTACCGGATACATTTCGACGTGCGCACGGAAAACCTTCTAACTGGTGGCTTGCCCGTAATCATTGTTAGCGATGCCAGCGGCAACCAGAATGTTTTAGGGCAGTCCCGCCCAATCGGCTTCGAGGGATCAGCCTGGCAGTCGCTCAGCTTTGATTTTCGAACTGACAAAGAGGCTGCCGTGGAATTGAGATTACAACGAAAGCCTTGCAACAGCGCGCCCTGCCCGATTTTCGGTTCGCTCTGGCTGGACAACTTCGCGATCGAGGAAGTGAAATGAGAGAATCGGTTCGCTGATGAATCCTCTGATACTGAGCATTGAAACCGCGACTATGGGAGGCGGCGTGTGCCTTTCCGCAGGCGATAAAGTCCTCGCCGCGCTTGCCGGCGATCCTAAACTTTCCCACTCAAACACGCTGCTCAGCGATATCAATAAATGTCTGCGAGAGGCAGGCGTCGCCGTTCAAGATGTAGAGTTACTCGCGGCCACCTCTGGTCCGGGAAGTTTCACCGGTCTCAGAATCGGCTTGGCCACGATAAAGGCGCTGGCGGCCACCTTAAACCGCCCCTGCGTCGGTGTTCCCACTCTCCAGGTCATCGCGCATACAGCTGGTGTTTCAAACGCGACTGTGGCGCTCTTGCCCGCAGGACGTGGAGAGGTTTTCGTTCAGTTACTTTCTGTCGCGCAGGATGTCACTGAACTTGACAATGCTGCGCATCTGCCACCGGCTCGGGCCATCGAAAGGTATGTATCCCGTCCGGCCTTGAAATGGGTTGGTACGGGCGCCGCGACGCAGCGTGATCTGATCGAATCCACGGCAGAAGAGCAGGGCTTTGCATTTCAAGTTGTGGATGTGAATGATCCTGAAATGACGGCCGAGGGTTGGCAATTAACGACGCGCGAAGCAAATCTGGCTAACCATGTCGCCGCCATTGCCTGGCAACGATTTCAGCGCGAGGAGCTGGACCAAGCTGAGAGTTTGACCGCTATCTATGTCCGTCCTTCGGACGCCGAACTGAAATGCAACCCAGCGTAGCAAACACCGAAAGTTCCCTGGATCCTATTTCCATCTCAAATATGACGGAGCATGATCTGCTCGAGGTCGTCGAAATTGAAGAGCAATCTCGCCTCAGCCGTTGGGGTTGGGCAGCCTATTATGCTGAGCTCCAGGGTATTAACCGGTCCCTGATGCTGGTTGCACGGACCAACAGTAAAGCGGAAGGACTGCAAAGAAACCGAGTGGCCGGTTATATCGTGGCCCGGTTTTCGGCAGGGGAACTGCACATAAATAACGTCGCCGTGCGCGGCGAATATCGCGGTCGCGGCATTGGTAAGGCCCTGCTGGCGAGAATCCTGGCACAGGGCAGAAAACTCAATGCCGCCGCGGCTTTTCTTGAGTTACGCGCGGGAAACTCCATTGCCCAGTCGCTTTACGAGAAGGCTGGCTTTGTTCCCGTGGGAAAGCGCCGTAATTACTATTCTGACCCCGTCGAAGATGCCGTCACGATGGCTGCTCAACTCAAAGGGAGTGCTTGATTCGCGTTATGATTTGGGCTACCATTTTTTCGTGGCCAAACATCTTAGGAGGTTCTTAGTTGCTGCCTCCGCCAACCCAAATTCTTACCAGTTCTTCATCTTGAAAGGAGATATCCACGCACATGGACATGACAACGACGGATACGATCAAAGAAGAGTTGATGAACCACGATCCTGAGTTTCGCGAAATGGCTCGCGAACACACTCGTTACGAAGAACGACTCAGTGAGCTTTCAGCCTTGACTTATCCGAGCGATGAAGAACAACTGGAAGAAATTACTTTAAAGAAGAAGAAACTTGCACTTAAAGATCAAATGTATTCATTGATGTTGCAGTATCAAAAGAATCAAGCCCTGAGCCATTAATTCAGGCCGAACAAGCTTCTGTGGGTTGAGATCATTGGGGACGTGGACCTCCGAGTACGCGTCCCCTTTTTGTAGCCGAACTTCGAGAGAGTTTTAGCGACAACCAAAGGATTTTGATTTGAGCATTGCGCGCGACGGCCTGCCATACATTCTGATCCCAGCAGTGATCTCGCTAGCGTTGCTGGGGCTTGGTTATTGGTATGGGCCGGCTTACTGGTATGCGGCGCTGCCGTTCATCCTCGTCGCAGCGTTCATGGCGTACTTTTTCAGGGACCCAAAACGCGAACCTCCGCAAGATATCGCAGCGGTAGTCGCCCCGGCCGACGGCAGGGTGACTCGAGTAGGCACAATCGCTGATGCTCCTGATTCGCCGACGCTGGTAAGTATTTTTCTCTCGCCACTGGATGTTCATATCAACCGCGCGCCAATAGCTGGAACCGTCACAAACATTTCCTACATGCGCGGGAAGTTTCTGATGGCTACCGACAAGAGCGCGAGTCTGGTGAACGAGCAAAACGTGCTGACGATTCAAGGTGACAAGATTACAGTGGTTTGCAAACAGATCGCGGGAATCCTCGCGCGGCGGATCATCTGTTGGAAACACGCGGGTGAGCACGTCAACCTTGGCGAGCGCTTTGGTCTGATCAAATTCAGCTCTCGGACTGATGTCCTACTGCCGGTCGGAGTCGAGGTCCTCGTAACGGAAGGAATGAGAGTACGTGGCGGAGTCACGATTATCGGGAGAATAAAGTGATGAGCACCCCAGCACTTCATCCCGAAGGCCAGTCTATGAACCCCGAACGTCGTGGCGTTAAGAAGGGCCTCTATCTGATTCCCTCGATTTTCACCGCTGCCAATATCGGCATGGGCTTTTATGCGGTGATGGCAGCGGCGCGGGGCTTTCAATTCGTCGGCACCGGTGTCGAACAGGATCTGGTTCGCGCCAGTGGCTATTTGGATAACGCCGCAATGGCCATCGGTTGGGCCGTGCTCTTCGATATGCTTGACGGCCGCATTGCGCGCATGACGAAAACGACAACCGAGATCGGTGTGCAGCTCGACTCAATTGCTGACGTTGTAACGTTTGGTCTCGCTCCCGCAGTTCTGGCCTACGTTTGGGGCTATGGTGCCACGCTACGAGAGGGAAGTGACTTGCATCGGCTGGCCTGGTTTCTTTCGTTCATGTATCTGATGTGTGGGGCATTCCGGCTCGCTCGTTTCAATGTGCAGTCATCCCGGCCGCGAATTCTGGCGGAAGGTACCATCAAAGTCGATAAGAAGAGTTTTGTGGGGCTGCCGATTCCCGTTGCCGGCGGTTTGATTGCAGCCATTATTCATTTTAGTCCGCTGCCGTTGATTAGCTACGGCTCCGACCGCGCGCACCTCTATTCAGTGCTGTTGATGCTGCTGGTGGGAATCCTCAGTATCCTGATGGTCAGCACGATGCGATTCTCCAGTTTTAAGACTGTAGGAACTCGCAGGCGAAGCATGCGGACGATCATGCTCGTGGTGGCGGTTGGAATGCTGATCTTCTTGTACTCGCGTTACGTGCTTCTGGGCCTGGTTTGTCTCTATATCCTGCACGGGCTTGCTTCCCGGGTAATCGGAATGTTTCGAAAACGCTCCGACGCCTCCGATTCTCTGGTTGAAGAGAAACAGGCCTAACCTCAGTTCCACAAAAGGCTATTCTTGCTTTTTGACGGTCGACTTGGCGTCGTTGTTGGGCCGGGCGAATGCGAGCAGTCCGTGCTCAGTGGTGACGAGGACGGCGTCGCCCACCGCAATCGGAGCTGCCGATGTGGTGATCTCTTCGCCCGTGGGAAGGGAATTGATTTGTCTGCCGTCTGGCAAGCCCAGAACTACGCCCGCGAGGCTGGACAGGGGCGTGAACAGTGCTCCATCCGCAGCGGTAAGCGGCTGCGCCGAGATGCGGCCGCCGAGTTGTTTCTTCCAAAGCCGTTTGCCGCCTAGTGAAAAACCGTAGACGAAGTTATCCAGCGAAGCGACGAGTAAAGTTTCGCCAGCCAGGGTTACAGATTCGACGCCCGCGCCGGTTCTTTTGCGCCAGAGAAGCTTTCCTGACTTAGCGCTCACTGAATAGAAGTAGCCGTCGCCGGATCCAAAATGAACTGCATCGTTCACCACGGCCACTGGTCCGCGAACTGGCCCGCGGGTGCGATAGCGCCATAACAGCTTGCCAGTTTCCGCATCGATGGCCAGCAGGTTTCCGTCTTCACTACCCAAATACACTCGACCGGCATCGCCAACTGGGTGGCCATTAAAGCGCGCGCCGTAATCGTAGGACCAGAAAATTTCACCAGAGTTCTTATTGAAGGCGTAGACACGACCGTCCTCGCCCCCGGCAATAAGCTTTCCCCCACTGATGGCCAGACTGCCGCGCAATGGCAGGCCAAGGGTGCGCATCCACTGCGTGACGCCACCGTCGCGTCCCAGGGCACGCAGAGCGCCCAAAGCGCGCCGCTCGCCTGGCATCGGACTCGTCGTATCCGATTTCATCTCCGACGCCACGTACACAGCTACGTCGTCAGCGACAGGAGATGCGGAGAGTTCGCCTCCCATTTCCGACCGCCAATAAAGTTGTCCATCCCTTGCACGGAGCGCCACGATGGTTCCGCTCGCGAGTGGCAAGTAGATGCGATCCACATCTGAGGCCGGAGTTAAATTAAGCGTGAAGGGGGAGTCATAGCGCCAGCGAATGGTTAGCGGCTGCGAAAGCGTCACATCGTTCTTCGAGGCGACCAGGCTCGCGCCCGGAGTTCCGATTGTGATGAGCAGTAATAACGCCGTCAGTACCTTATGTTGAAGATAAAGCATTTTGTCTAGTCGATGGTGCGGTAGAAAATGTTATCCAATTGACAGTTTGAGTTCTTTAGTCTGAAAAGTATAATCCAGCACTTCTAAATCCAGTCCGAAGTCATTAGACGCTACAATCTTCTAAGAGGCTACATTTTGCTTCTCAGCACTCATCACGAAACTATCATTATTCTCGATTTCGGATCGCAATATACGCAGTTGATAGCCCGCCGAGTACGTGAAGCCGGGGTCTATTGTGAAATCCTTCCTTTCGATACGCCAACCGCCAAGATTGTTGCTCGCCAGCCGAAAGGTCTCATTCTTTCCGGAAGCCCCTCATCCGTTTACCAGGATCAGGCGCCGCGACCTGCACCGGATCTGACTACTACTGGCAGCCCAATTCTGGGAATTTGCTATGGGCTGCAAGTGTTGGCTTTCGATATGGGTGGTGAGGTGAAGCCTTCCGCTAGTCGTGAGTTTGGATACGCCCGTCTAAAAGTGACCAAAGGCTCGAGCCCGTTGTTTCGCGACCTGCCGGCGGAGATGGATGTTTGGATGAGCCATGGAGATCACGTTACTGCGGTGCCGGATGGATTCGCTGTCACTGCCGTAACTGACGACGCGCTGAACGCGATGGAAGATTTAAGCCGCGGGATTTTTGGCGTTCAGTTTCACCCCGAGGTTGCGCACACGCCGCTCGGCGCCCAAGTGCTGCGAAACTTTCTTTTCAATGTGTGCGGTTGTCGCGGAGACTGGTCTCCGGCCGCGGTGATTGAAGATCAAGTCGCCCGCATCCAGTCTGAAGTGGGCGCAGAGGGCCTGGTGGTATCGGGACTTTCCGGTGGCGTGGATTCAACCGTGGCATCTGCATTGGTGCAGCGCGCCCTAGGCCAGCGCCAGACCTGCATCTTTGTCGATAACGGCCTCCTGCGTGAAGGAGAGTTTGAAACGACGCTGAGTCTGCTTAAGCAATCGATGGACTTGAATATACACGGCGTCCGAGCTGGTCACCTTTTCCTCGATGCATTGCGAGGGGTTGTCGATCCAGAACAGAAAAGGAAGCTGATTGGAAAAGTTTTCATCGATGTCTTTGAATGTGAAGCAAAGAAACTCGGCGAAGTAGCATATCTGGTTCAAGGAACTCTCTATCCTGACGTCATCGAGTCTGTTTCCGTGCGCGGGCCTTCCGCGGTAATCAAGAGTCATCACAACGTCGGCGGATTGCCCGAGCACATGCGGCTGCGGCTAATCGAACCACTCAGGGAATTGTTCAAAGATGAAGTTCGCTTGATAGGCAGGGAATTAGGAGTGCCCGAGGAAATCTTGACGCGACACCCGTTTCCCGGCCCCGGATTAGCGGTTCGTATTATCGGCGAAGTTACGGAAGAGAGAATTCGTTTGCTACAGGCTGCCGACAGAATTCTCGACGAAGAATTACGACTCGCCGAGCTTTACCACTCAGTTTGGCAAGCGTTCCCCGTTCTGTTGCCAATTTCCACAGTTGGCGTCATGGGTGATGAGCGCACTTATGAAAAGGTAGTGGCAATTCGCGCGGTTACGAGTGTTGACGGCATGACGGCGGACTGGGCACGTTTGCCCGCTGACCTATTAGCGCGGATTTCGGGCAGGATCGTGTCAGAAATTCGTGGAATTAACCGTGTGGTTTACGACATTAGTTCGAAGCCGCCGAGTACGATCGAGTGGGAGTAACGCAGATTAAGAGTTGGCCGCAACCTTTCACCAGAGCAGCGTGATATAGTTGGCAGCGTTCGCATAGTTGATAATCATTCTGCTTGTCGCCAGACAAAGCAGCGCAATAATTCTTCTCTCATACCATGGCTAATCAGGATTTTGTTCACCTCCATCTGCACACTGACTACAGCCTTCTCGACGGCGCCATCCAGATAAAACCACTAGCCAAACGCACCGAGGAACTCGGGATGAAGGCTTGTGCCATGACCGATCACGGCAATATGTTTGGCGCGATTTCGTTTTATAACGCGATGAAGAGTCGCGGGGTAAAACCAATCATCGGCTGCGAAACCTATATCACCCGTGGGAGTCGCCAGGATCGAGCAGCAAGCGCACCTGGAGAGAAGGCTAACTTTCATTTGATCCTGCTCGCGCAGAGCTACGAAGGGTACCAAAACCTTGTCAGGCTAACCTCCAAAGCTTACACGGAAGGTTTCTACTACAAGCCACGCATCGACAAAGAGCTGCTGGCGCAACACAGCAAGGGGCTGATAGCTCTATCAGCGTGCCTCTCCGGGGTCCCTTCGGCAATGCTCGCGCGCGAGAAATGTGACGAGGCAGCGGCGGCAGCAATTGAGTTTGAAGAAATCATGGGGAAGGGCAACTACTTCCTCGAGATTCAGGAGCATGGCCTTGACGCTCAGGACAGAATCCGCAAGCCCCTGGTCGAACTCTCGAAGAGAACTGGGGTGCCGCTCGTAGCTACTAACGATGCTCACTACCTGATGCCGGACGATGCCCGCGCACACGATGTGCTGCTTTGTATTGGTTCGGGTAAAACAGTCGCTGATACGAACCGTCTGCGCTATCCCAGTCCAAACTTTTATGTGCGCTCGCCCGAAGAGATGTGGCGAGTCTTCGGCGCTGAACTACCCGAGGCCTTAACGCGGACGGTGGAGATTGCTGACCGGTGCGACGTCAAGCTTCCAGAAAACGTGAACTACCTGCCTGTCTATCCCATTCCGGAAACGGAAGCTGGGCTCAGCGCCGACGACTACTTTGAGAAGGTTGTTAGAGAGGGGTTCGAGCGCCGCCGGCAGCAGGTCTGGGATCGACAACTGTCGCGCAACGAGCTGAAGCATCCGATCTCAGATTATCAGACGCGCTTGAGCACGGAGATCGCGATGATCCGGCAGATGGGTTTTCCCGGCTACTTTCTCGTGGTGTGGGACTTTGTACGTTATGCCAGGGAACGCTCAATTCCGGTTGGGCCAGGTCGTGGCTCGGCGGCCGGCTCCTTAGTCGCCTATTGTCTGGAGATCACTGATATTGATCCCTTGCAGTACAACCTCATCTTTGAGCGTTTTCTTAATCCAGGTCGTCAGTCTCTTCCTGACATCGACATCGACTTCTGCGTGCGGGGACGGGGAGAAGTCATCAACCATGTGGTCGATTTGTATGGCCGGGATTCGGTCTGCCAGATCATAACCTTCGGTACGCTCGCTTCCCGTGCCGCCATTAAGGACGTCGGCCGAGCGCTTGATATCCCTTACGCGGAAGTTGACCGGATTGCGAAGCTCATCCCACCGCCGGTTCGCGGACGCAATGTCAGCCTCGCCCAGGCACTTGAACAGGTACCTGAACTTAAGAAAGAGGTTGAGACAAATCCTCAGGTTAAAGAACTACTTGAGATCGCGCAGCGGCTTGAGGGTTGCGCCCGGCACTCGTCAGTGCATGCCGCCGGAGTTGTCATTTCACCTGAACCCCTACAGGAACTGATCCCCATCGCCGTTTCGGGTAAGGATGAAGTCACAACTCAGTACGTCATGGCGGACCTCGAAAAGACCGGCATGCTTAAGATGGATTTCTTAGCGCTTACCGCCTTAACCGTTATAAATGACTGCTTAACGACCATTAAACAGGCGCTTGGCAATGAGATTAACTGGCCGGATATAGCGCTTAACGATGAGAAAGCAATGGCTGTTTTCGCGGAAGGGCGGACGGAGGCGGTGTTTCAGTTTGAGTCTTCAGGGATGCAGGAGATCTGCCGCAAGCTTAAACCCAAGGGCGTTGAGGATCTCGCCGCCCTTAATGCGCTTTATCGCCCCGGGCCACTCGACGGGGGAATGGTCGACGAGTTTATCCAGCGTCATCACGGAAAGAAAACGGTGCGTTATCAGACGCCGGAGATGAAGGATATCTTAAGTAATACCTACGGCATCATCGTCTACCAGGAACAGATCATGCAGCTGGCGCAGAAGCTGGCAGGCTACACTTTAAGTGAGGCCGATTTGATGCGGCGCGCCATGGGTAAAAAGAAGCGCGAGGAAATGGCTCTGCATGAGGAGAAATTCATTAGCGGGGCGGTTGAGCGGGGCATCAAGCGCGAGAAAGCAGAAAAGATTTTTTCGCTGATGGCGCAGTTTTCTGACTATGGGTTCAATCGCAGTCACAGTGTCGCTTATGCCTACCTCGCTTTCCAGACTGCCTATTTGAAGGCGCACTTTCCCGAACACTTTTATGCTGCGGTTCTGTCCAGCGAAGCCCAGGACGCGGCGAAGGTTTTTAAGTATTCAAAGGAGCTGAAGGTACAAGGAATAAATTTGTTGCCGCCGGACGTCAACGAAAGCAACTCCGGTTTTACGCCCCTGACTCAAGCAATACGCTACGGCTTGGCGGCAATAAAAGGTCTTGGCCAATCAACTGTGAACGCAATCATTAGCGCTCGCCAAACCGGGCCGTTCAAATCCTTCTTTGACTTTGCGGAGCGCATCGAGGCTGGCGCCCTCAACAAGCGATCGCTGGAGAGCCTTGTTAGCGCGGGCGCCTTTGACTCGCTTAAGCCACCGGCGCGGCTACTGAACGAATGGAGAGCGGCTCTTCATAGTTGCATCGATCCCGCGCTCTCACGAGCTCAACGAGCCAAGCGCGAAAGGCTCCAGGGCCAGAGCGGATTGTTTGGCGCGGTGCTGGATTCCACTCCGGAAGAAGTTCCTGCAGCCACCGGTTGGACAGTCACCGAATTGCTGGCCGCGGAAAAGAATGCCCTGGGCTTTTACATCACTGGACATCCGCTCGAGAACTACATTGATCTGCTGCAAAGCCTGAAGGCATGTAAATCGATTGAACTCCCAAACCTGCGAAGTGGCGGCCGCATCAGCATTGGGGGCATCATCAGCGACTTGCAGTCACGTACTACTAAAAAAGGCGATCGCTTTGCTTTGTTGCGGCTGGAGGACGAAAGCGGAGGGACCAAGTGTGTGCTTTGGCCGGAGACTTATCGCAAGCACTCTATGTTTGTGCAAAACGAAGCGGCGGTGCTGATCACCGGTCGCCTGGAATTAAGCGAAGAGAATCCACCCAACATTATCGCTGACCAGGTGCAAAGCCTCGACGACCTACAAAAGAACAGGGAACTAATCGTGTTGCAGTTGCCGGCAAGTGGCGAGGCCGATGCTCTCTTCGATAGCGTCCTGCACTTGATGAACACAAATCCGGGAAACTGCGATGTCGCCCTTGAGACGCAACTCGACGCTGATATCGTAGTGCGAGTTAAGGTGAACTCGACCCTCCGCGTTGACCATTCTGCCAGACTTGACGCGGCCTTAAAGGAACTCGGTTGCGCGGTAAGAGTTGAACGAACAACGCTGAGTGCTAGCCGCGTCCGATAATGGTCGGTAGACTGTGACCATGGCCAAAAAAGCCCCAGCCCAGAGCGAGCCTTTCAAACCAGAGCCAGAATCGCGCACAGCCTTTGAGCGCGTGCAACTCGCCCGCCATCCCGAGCGCCCTTACACTTTGGATTTCATTGAGCGTCTCTTTGATGACTTTGTGGAATTACATGGAGATCGGCGGTATGCCGACGATCCCGCAATCGTCTGCGGGTTGGCCCGCTTTCATGGCTTGCCGATCGTGGTGGTGGGGCACCAGAAGGGAAGGGATACCAAACAACGCAGCTATCGAAACTTTGGTATGCCGAAGCCGGAGGGCTACCGGAAAGCATTACGAGTAATGAAGCTGGCCGAAAAGTTTGGACGCCCAATTTTCACTTTGATTGATACTCCGGGAGCATATCCGGGAATCGATGCGGAAGAACGTGGGCAAGCGGAAGCCATCGCCTTCAATCTGCGCGAGATGGCCAAGTTGAAGGTGCCGGTGATCGTCACCGTGATTGGTGAAGGCGGATCCGGAGGCGCTCTCGCTATCGGCGTTGGCGATCAGGTTTTGATGTTAGAGAACGCGGTCTATTCAGTAATCTCACCGGAGGGATGCGCGGCCATTCTCTGGAAGGATTCAGGGAAGGCAGATCGAGCTGCCGAGGGATTACGGCTAACTGCGCAGGACCTCGCAGCTGAGAGGATTGTCGATCAAATCATCAGCGAACCTCCCGGAGGCGCGCATTGCGACTATGATCAGGCAGCTCGCTTTCTTGATTCTGCGCTGACTGAGCGTCTCGCGGAAGCAGCTAGCTGCTCGCAAGAAGAGCGACTCGCCCGCCGTCACAGCAAACTGAGACAGTTTGGCCGTTGGGGCAGCGACTGACATGAAATCTCAGATTCGAGATCTCAAATTTGAGATGTTTAGAAGACGAGACTGACCTCAAATTTTGAAATCTCAGATTGAGATGACTCAGACGACGAGACTAAGGGCCGTTCCCGCCTCGATTAAGCCTACAGTTGCTGCTTGAGTCCTTAGAAGGGGATATCGTCATCCGCCGGTTCTGATTGTCCCATTGCGGGCGGTTCTCCGCCGCCGCTGGCACGTGCCGCCATTGCGTCCTCACCACGCGCTCCGGCACCAATAAACTGCATATCGGTCGCGTGAACTTCCAGTGTGTGACGCGGCTTGCCATCGCGATCGGTCCATTCTTCAACGCGCAAACGACCTTCGATGTACACCGGGCGTCCTTTGGTGAGGTATTGAGAGGCAGTCTCGGCCTGGCGTCCCCAAAGCGTTACGCGAAACCACGTGGTTTGATCCTGCATCTCACCCGACTTGTCTTTGCGGCGTTCGTTCGTCGCCATGCTAAAGCTGCAAACGGGAGTGCCTTGTGGTGTGTAACGTAACTCGGGATCGCGCCCAAGGTTGCCGACCAAAATGATCTTGTTGAATGACATGATGAGGAACCTCTCAGTGTCTGCTGGGTCTGGAAAATCTAGACCGCGATACTACTCGGTCAATGATCGGCGGTCAAGCCGCGTTGTTTTGCGATTTTGAAAAGTTGCTGATCGCGTTTGCGCAAGGATTTCTGTTAGACTAACCGCACTCGGCCTCTTGCACTGGAACAGATGAAAACGAAGGTCTACATCGAAACTTTTGGCTGCCAGATGAACGTGGCAGATACCGAACGTGCCGCCACGGGGTTGCGAAAGGCGGGTTATGATCTCACTTCGTCAGCCGAGATGGCCGACGTCGTACTATTTAATACCTGTTCGGTAAGAGAGCGCGCCGAGCGCAAGGTTTTTCGTCGTATCAACGAGGTTCGCGCCAGAACCAAGAAATCGAAACCGATAGTGGGAATGATGGGTTGCGTCGCCCAACTGGAAGGCGAAGCCATCTTCGAGAATGCCGACGTAAACCTGGTAGTGGGGACGCGCGCCACGGATCGTATCGATGGCTTGATCGATCGCGTGCGGCTTGGCGAAACACGTGTTATCGATTTAGGCGAGCGCGCCGCAGGGGAATCCTGGGAAGTTTCTCCTGTCGAAAGGCATTCACCGCACGTGGCTTTCGTCCCAATCATCGAAGGCTGCAATAAGTTTTGCTCGTTCTGTATCGTTCCCTATTCGCGCGGCCGGGAGAAGAGTCGCGCGGCCGCGGAAATCGTCGCCGAAGTTAGCCGCCTTCGCGCTCTTGGCTACCAGGAAGTGCACCTGATTGGGCAAAACGTGAACAGCTATCGGCCGAGATCAGATGCGGGATTGGAAGGGATCGTGGGTGCCACACCCTTTTGCCGACTACTGCGCGCGGTTGCCGCAACCGGAATGCCTCGCGTCAAATTTACAACTTCGTTTCCTCGCGACTTCCACCCTGATATAGTGGCGGCGCTTGAGGAGTTTCCCAACCTCTGCGATTGGGTCCACTTGCCGGTGCAATCGGGAAGTGACGCGATTTTGAAAGCGATGCGTCGTGGTCATAACTCCGGAGACTATCTGCGACGCGTTGATTCAATTAAGAACTCACGGCGAAGACTCGCGTTGACGAGCGATATCATCGTGGGCTTTCCCGGCGAGACGGATGCGGACTTTCGCGCCACTGTGGACCTCGTTGAGAAATGCGAGTTTGACGCGCTGTACATCTTTAAGTACTCGCAACGGCGGGGAACTCCGGCAGCGAAACTAACGGATGATGTAACCGAGGATCAGAAGAAGCATAGATTTCTTGAGTTAGAAGCGCGGCATCGACAGTTACAGAAGGGAATTCACGCGAGTTACATCGGGCGTCAGGTGAGCGTCCTCGTCGAAGGAGAAAGCACTCGTTCTGACAAGGACATGACCGGGCACTCCAGCTGCCACAAGGTAGTTAACTTTCATGGTGGTGTGGCCAAACCGGGCGATGTGGTGAATGTATTAATCACTGAAGCCAAATTGAATAGCCTTTACGGTGAGTACGTTAATTAACGTGCAGAGCGTCTGAATAAAAAGGGAACTGGTGTTATGGAAATTGAAGTGAAGATCAGAGCTCTGATGATGGATCCCAACAGCGGCACGCCGATTATCATTTTGAAAGACATCGAGAGTGATACGATGCTGCCAATCTGGGTCGGGGCCTACGAGGCGAATGCGATCGCCTTGGAGATTGAGAAGATCGCTCCGCCGCGACCGATGACGCATGACCTGCTTCGCAATCTGATCACTGAAATGGGAATGCAGGTTGAGCGGGTCGTGGTTACCAGCCTCCGTGACAACACTTTCTTTGCCGTCATTGAAATGGTAACCAGTGAAGGCAATCGCATGGTGCTGGATTCGCGACCATCGGACGCGATCGCGCTGGCGTTGCGAGCCGACTGCCCGATCTACGTAGATATGGAAGTGATTAAAGCTTCACGCAACTCTGTTCCAATTGAAGAGGGCGAAGAACCGACTGTGGGCGAAGAAGAATGGCCTGATGTGATCGGCGAAGCCGGCGATCTACCGATGTAACCGGTGACAATGTCCACTGATCCCAAGCTCAGCAATGCACCTCCGCACCAGATGGTAATTGCGATCGCCAATCAAAAGGGTGGCGTCGGTAAGACCACCACTGCAATCAATTTGGCGGCTGCCTTTGCCCGACTCAAAAAACGAGTCCTGCTCCTCGATCTCGACCCCCAGGGAAACAGTTCAATTTCGTTTCTCAATCCACAAGGCGTCGAACGTTCGGCTTATGAACTGATGACTGATGGGCAGAGCCCGGTGGCCGAGTCCGTCTATCGCACGCCAGTTGAAAACCTCGACATCATCCCGGCGCGCATCAGCCTCGCCAAACTTGAATCCAAATTAATAGGCGACTTCGACGCCCCGTTCCGCTTGAAGGATCGTTTGGAGCCTTTCCGTCGGGAGTACCCGGTAATCATTATCGACACGCCGCCGACTCTGGGTCTGATCACAGTAAACGCACTGGTGGCGGCGACGCATGTGTTGGTTCCGATTCAATCGTCTTACTTTGCGCTCGAAGGCACCGACGACCTCCTGGAGACGATTGAAAAAGTAAAAGCTCGTCCTAATCCTAACCTTGAACTGCTCGGTGTATTGGTTACGCTACATGACAAACGAACCACGCTCGCGCGCGAAGTTCACGAACAGATCAAGAGCGTGTTTGGAGCCAAGTTGTTTGAAACGGTGATTACCAAGAGCGTCAGGCTCGAGGAATCACCAGCTTATAAAGAAGCAATTTTTAGCTTTGCGCCCAACTCATCCGGCGCCATCGAATATGCAAAACTTTGCGAAGAGGTACTCAGCCGTGTCTAAAAGGGGATTGCCAGCCGGTTTGCAAATGCGCCACGACGCTCATTACGTCGAAGAATTGGTGCAACATCAACCCGCCGCCGTCGGACGCATGGTTTCGGTCGACAAGATCGATCCGAATCCCGAGCAACCCCGCACCGAATTTGGTGACCTGACTGAACTTACTTCGTCAATCGCCGAGAAAGGTGTGCTCGAGCCCTTGTTGGTGAAGCCATCACGCGTTACCGGGCGCTGGATGATCATCGCCGGGGAACGTCGCTGGCGGGCCGCGCGACAGGCCGGTCTCAAAGAAGTGCCGTGCGTGGAAATGGAAGTCGATGAAGGAACGGTTGCCGAGATTGCGCTGATCGAAAACATGCAGCGCAAAGATTTGACCGTCTGGGAAGAGGCGGACGGCCTGCAGAGTTTATGCGAACGCTTCGGCTACACTCACGAAGATGTAGCGCGCAAAGTAGGGAAGAGCCGCAGCACAGTGACAGAAGCGCTCTCTATTGCCGGCATTCCTCAGGATGTGCGCGATATCTGTCGCGAGGCCGGCGTCTCCGCTAAGTCGATGCTGTTGCAGATTGTGCGCCAGCCTGATGAAGCCGGAATGCGACGGCTAGCGAAAGAGATTGCTTTAAGAGGATTGACACGCGACGATGCACGGGAAGTAAGGCGGCAGGAAATGGGCCCGCGTGTGAGTCCGGAAGCGAAGCCTTATACCTTCAAGTATGTCTCACCAGCTAAAGAGTTCACTTTGGAAGTGAAGTTCCGTCGTTCGTCAGTCGATACCCAGGATGTAGCTGACGCGCTCAGATCGGCGGCGCGGAATATTGAAGCGGATAATCACGATCCTTAGATTGAGTCATTGACTTATTAACTCATCGGGTCATCGAGTGATTGCTTCTAGTGAAATCACAATCACCCAATCGCCCGGGACCGATCCGCCAACTTACCTCGCCCCGGCGCTTTTCTTCTTTTCAGCAGCCGCGCGCTTCTGCAACCCCTTCGCCCAACGCTCGAGTGTAGGCTGAATAGGTTTGAAGAGCCGCGCCCGGAAAGTGTGCTTCTTCTCATTCCAGGCCTTCAAATGTTTCTCTGTATACAAACGTACGGCAGGCTCTAGCTGCGTTTTCTTAAGGGAGTGTCTTAGAGTGAGGTGGTAGTGTTGTCC
>JBAPXA010000132.1:0-3003 GCA_049283975.1 Pyrinomonadaceae bacterium
TGCCCCGGCCTGGAGATACCGGGACCTGTGCTGACTGCTTTACTTGCAGCTGACTCTTTAGTTATTAGTCGTACAGCAGCATAACGAATCGACATTACAACCATGAGACAGCGGGAATTTATTCACCTTCTTTTATGCCCCATCAGCCCACTTTACGTTGCTGAATGAGCGCTCATTCAGTATTATGCCGGGAGCGGTCGGGGCGGGTAATTGCGGTCTGAAAGGCGGGCTTTCCTCCGCCCAAGCTTGAAGAGCACTCAAGAGCGGGGGTACAGCGCCCTTCCAAACTGAGCGTTCGGGCGCCTTGGCAGTAATCTGCACTGGAGTTGTCGATAATGCGAATTGAGAAAGCCGCCGTCCTCGGCGCCGGAACGATGGGGGCACAAATCGCCGCGCACCTGGCGAATGCCGGAGTCCCTACGGTTCTGTTAGATATCTCTCCGCGCGAGTTAACTGCGGAAGAAACCAGCAAGGGCCTCACACTCGAATCAAAAGAAGTGCGCAACCGGATCGCGCGCGCCGGCTTTGAAGCGGCGCGGAAAGCAAAGCCGGCGGCGTTTTTTACTCCAGACACGGCGGCGCTCGTGAGCATCGGGAACTTTGAAGACGATCTGGCCAAACTAAAAGACTGCGATCTGATTATCGAAGCTGTCGTCGAGAATCTCGAGATCAAGCGCAAACTCTATGAGCGCGTCGATGAGCAAAGAAAGCCAGGATCAATCGTCGCTTCAAACACCAGTGGCATTCCCATTCGCCTGCTCGCCGAAGGACGTTCGGAAGATTTTCGCGCGCACTTTGTTGGCGTGCACTTCTTCAATCCACCGCGCTACCTTCATCTCGTCGAAGTAATTCGTACCGAGTGGACTAAACCGGAAGTTTCCTGCTTCCTGTTTGGCTTCCTCGATCAACGCCTCGGTAAAGGTGTTGTCGCAGCGAAGGATCGTCCGAACTTCATCGCTAATCGCATCGGCACCTTCGGCGCGCTGCACACCATCAAGACGATGTTGGAAGACGGTTACTCAATTGAAGAAGTCGACAAGATTACGGGACCGGCGGTTGGCCGGCCGAAGTCAGCGACATTTCGCACGTTCGATCTCGTCGGCCTGGACGTCTTTTCCCATGTGATTAAGAACCTGTACGACGCTCTGCCCGAAGATCCCGAGCGTGACATGTTTGTCGCTCCTGAATTCCTGGGCCAGATGGTATCGAAGGGAATGCTTGGCAACAAGACGAAGGGTGGTTTTTACAAAAAGCAAAAGGCAGAAGGTGGCGCCAAGCCGGAAATCTGGACGCTTGAAACAGCGTCGCTCGAATATCGACCCGCGCAAAAAGTGAAACTCCCGGCTTTAGACGTCGCCAAGAATATCGAGGACACGGGCGAGCGACTTAAGGGTCTGGTGTGGGGAAAAGATCGAGTCGCGGCTTTTCTTTGGAAGACGCTGACAAGGACACTGTCATACTCGGCCAATAGGATTCCCGAGATTGCTGACACAGTTGTGGAAGTTGATCGGGCGATGCGCTGGGGCTTTGGTTGGGAGCTGGGGCCATTTGAGGTTTGGGACGCGATCGGCGTTGAGAAATCTGTCGCGCGAATGAAGGAAGAGGGTCAGGCGATTCCTGATAACGTGCAGAAGCTGCTGGCCGCGGGCGGCAAATCGTTTTACAAGAAGGAAGACGGACAGCAGTTCTATTTTGACTTTGCTTCAGGTGGATATGTCCCCCTCGCTGATCCCGTTGGCACGATCATTCTGAAGTCAGTCAAGGATCGTACGGGGGTGATCAAGAAGAATTCGGGTGCTTCTTTGATCGACATTGGCGACGGCGTCGCCTGTCTCGAGTTTCATTCGAAGATGAATGCGATTGGCGGCGACACGTTGCAGATGCTGAAGCAGTCGCTCGCTGAAGTGGAGAAGAATTTTGTCGGCCTGGTGGTCGGCAATCAGGGGCAGAACTTCTGCGTGGGCGCGAACATCATGTTGATGCTGATGGAAGCGCAGGAGGAGAACTGGGAAGAGCTCGATATGATGACCCGCGCTTTCCAGGCCTCCACGATGAGTCTGCGCTATTCGCCGAAGCCAGTTGTTGTTGCTCCTTTCAATATGGTTTTCGGGGGCGGTTGCGAGATGGTGTTGCACGGCGACCGCGTGCGCGCAGCGGCAGAAACCTATATCGGCCTGGTGGAGGTTGGCGTGGGGATCATTCCCGCGGGCGGCGGCACGAAGGAGTTGTTGCTGCGCACGCTTGATTCGATTCCGAAGAACGTTGACGATGCTGATCCGTTTCCGTTTGTGAAGCGAGCTTTTGAAACCATCGCGCTCGCGAAGGTTGCGACCTCGGCGGAAGAAGCGCGCACCTTGGGATTCCTGGCTGCAGACGACACTATTTCCATGAACGGTGATCGTGTGATCGCGGATGCGAAGAAAGAAGTGCTCGCGCTGGCAGCCGGTGGTTACGTGCAGCCGCAACAACGTACAGACATTCGCGCTTTAGGCAACCCGGCGTTGGCGACTTTGAAATTGGGCATTCACCAGATGAAGCGTGGGGGCTACATCTCAGATCACGATGCGATCATCGGAGAGAAGCTGGCGAAGATTTTGACCGGGGGCGATTTGAATCACGAGACGCGTGTGTCGGAGCAGTATCTGTTGGATCTGGAGCGTGAAGCGTTTCTCTCTTTGGCGGGGATGCGGAAGACGCAGGAACGGCTGGGGCATATGTTGAAGACGGGCAAACCTCTCCGTAACTAAGGATTTCACCGCCAAGGCGCAGAGACGCGAAGAAGGTTTGGCAAGTTGGGTTGAGCGATTAGTATTCGACCGGGTGGTTCGTGATGTTTCGTGTGGATTAGTGGTTAGGGCTTTTGGCTTGGATAAAAGGCGAACCACGAAATCACACGAAACATCACGAAAGGGAGGCACAGCCTCCAGATCAATGTGGAGTTGCTCGGAAAGGCAAGCCTTTCCGCACGGAAAGCGGCAAGCCGCAGACTTGAGACCTGAGACC
>JBAPXA010000133.1:0-9508 GCA_049283975.1 Pyrinomonadaceae bacterium
CTCGTCCCACTGATCAATCCAAAAGCCGAGCTACCCACTTGGGCCGCGCGACCCGGCTGGCCAAAATTTGCGTGATTGAAAATGTCGAAGAACTCGGCACGGAATTGAAACCGCACTGATTCAGTTAACTTAGTGTTCTTCGTCACTGAGAAATCGACGTTCTGGAATCCCGGCCCAATCAGGACATTACGACCAAGACTGCCGAAGTGATAAACATTTGTCGAACCCGATAGGGTCACCGGCAGCGCGAATACTGCCCCGGACGGACATCCAGTTGGCGCTCGCGGATCACAGACTGTGTTGCTGAACCACTGATTGGGTGTGCCGAGAATTTGCGGGTCACCAATCAGGTCCGGCCGCACCGAGCCAATGCCGGTAAAGGTCGCGATTCCAGCACCGGCACCGATGCTGGTACCCGGAATTGCTAAGGGATTACCAGCGAGAATGTTTATCGGATTACCCGATTGCAACTGCACAATCGTGCCTAGCTGCCAGCCTTCAACCAGCCGATTACCACGCCACGGCAGTTCGTACAGACCGCTGATTACGAACCGGTGACGCGCGTCGAAATCTGAAAGCCCACGGTCGCCACGGATGTTGTAACTGTCCTGCACCACTACGCCCTGTGAGTTTAGTGAATTGTAGTCGATGGATTTTGACCAGGTGTAAGAGGCGTTGAACTGAAAGTTACGCGAGAGTCGTTTGGTGGCGGTCGCCCAAAGAGCGTTGTAACTGGAATTACCGCCGCTTTCAATCTGCGTGATGTTTTGCAACAACGCATTGGGTCGGAAGGGGTCCGACGCCGAGAGTTGAATGAATGGTCGGACGCCATTGATGGGTTGGTTGATGTTCCGCGAGATCCGCAAGTGCGTTCCCTTCGAACCAAAGTAGCCGACCATCACCGCCAGTGAGGGAGTGAGCTCGCGCTGCACATTCAGATTCCACGACTGCACATAGGCATTCTTGAAATCGTGATCGATAGTATTGGGCGCGAGCCCAGCGGCGCCGGCGGTATTCTCTGCCGTGGCCAGCCTGATGGTGCCCGTGAAAGAAAGTGGTCTTGCGAGGGGCGGATTAGCAGTCGGCCCCGTCACGGTATTGGTTACCGGCTGGTCGACCAGGATGCCGTAGCCAGCACGGACGCTTGTCTTGCCGGAGCCTGTTGGATCCCAGGCGATGCCCACACGCGGCTGAAAGTTCTTGTTGTTCTGGTTGTAGATCTCGTCAATGTCCTTGCCGACCTGTCGCAATGTAACTGTCGCCGGATCGAAAACCACGAAGCGATCAAACCGCTCAGTTGGTGTCATGTTCCAGTCGTAACGGAGGCCGAGTTCCAATGTTAGACCAGGTCTTACTTTGTAGTTGTCCTGAATGAAGAGCCCGAGCGCGCCAGTGCCGATGGCACTCGAGCGATCCCCGAGGGTGATGGCGAAGCCGTTACCAGCCCCGGACTGGAAAGCCGCGACATTCGCGAAGGTGAAAGTGCCGGTGTCCAGTGTGAAGTTGTTGTTGTAGAAACGCCGGAATTCGCCCCCAATCTTGAACGAATGGTTTCCGCGCAGGTAATTAAGAGTGTCCGAAACCACATAGGTCGTGTCGGAACGTCCCTGGGGGAAGCCTGCGGGCCCACCGAAGTTGAGCGCGATGCCGCCGATGGTAATTTGGGGAATTCCGATCGGGAGGTCGTGACCAACGTCGATTCCCAGCGACGACGGGTCAATGGGATTGTTAGGTGTGAAGGTAATGTTGATGCGATTGAATCCGAAGCGCACCTCGTTAACAAGTTTTGGGCCAAAGATGTGCGTCTCGTTCAGCGTGAAGATCTGTCTGTGCGACTGGCGTGTATCTCCGAAGCCCGGAATGGTGTTGCCTTGTAGATTCGGCTCCCCACGAAAGTCGCGTTGGAAGGCATAGTAACCATGCAAGCGATCATTGTCGCCGATGGAATGACTTACATCTATCGTCCACTGATCTATATTGACTGGCGCCGTGCCGGAGCCGACAAAGCGGTTGGTTCCGGAGTTCACGGTGGGAATAAAATCGAGCAACGCGCGCGAGATCACATCAGTAACCCCAGCACGTTCGGCCGCAGTTAACACACCGCTATTGAAGGTTAATCCCTGCCGTTGCCGCAAGCCTTCGTACGAAAAGAAGAAGAACGTTTTGTTCCGGATTATTCGCCCGCCGAGATTGCCGCCGAATTGATTGCGCTTGAAGGGAGGCTTAGTCGCGGAGAAGAAATTGCGCGCGTCAAGGGCTTCGTTGCGAAGAAACTCAAAAAGTTCTCCGTGGAAATCGTTGGTGCCGGAGCTAGTGGCAATGTTTACGATTGCACCTGAGTTGCGGCCGTATTCCGCACTGAAGGTGGAATTATCAACCTTGAATTCCCGGACCGTGTTAATGGACGGTTGGAAGGTGATCTGGTTCTGAACCATGTCGTTCAGGTTGATTCCGTTTATCTGGAAGTTGACGGTGTCTTCGCGATTGCCCGCGGTGTTAAAAGCGAATGAGCCCTGGCCACGCAAGGGCGCTGTGAGAAATCCATTCTGAGGCGGCGTCACCGAACCAGGAATGAGGAGACCCAAATCCACAAAGTGGCGACCATTCAGCGGAATGTCCTGCACCGTCTTTTTATTAATCACCGTGCCCACCGATGTGGTCGAGGCTTCAATCACCGGCGTATCGGAAACGATACTGACCTGCTGTTCGATGCCGCCCACGACGAGTTGAAAGTTCTGTGTAACCGTGCGGGCGACTTCGATGCTCAGATCATTTACCACCTGGGTTTGGAATCCCGGCGCCTGCACTTCGACGCGGTAGACGCCTACCGGCAGTGCCGCCACCTGATAGTTACCTTCGCTATCCGTTTCAGTGGTCCGTTCAAGTCCTGTTGCCTGGTTGTGCACAAGGATCTTTGCTTTCGGCATCACCGCGCCTTTGGGGTCGGAAACAGTCCCTTGTAGCGTGGCGCTTGATTGGCCCAAGACCGTCAAGCAACAACTAAAGCAAAAGAACAAAGCGAAGAGTTGAACTGGTAGCTTGAATTTTGACGACTTCATGAATTTCTCCTTGAGGCGAACACCAGAGAGATGCGGGGAGTGATAAGCGTCCGAGTTAGGAAACCCTCGGGTTATCCAAAACTCCGACTTTTGAAGCCATTTTCTTGTTTGCCGCTGACGCTGGCTGCAAAGTTAACCACTATTATTGTTCCCGGTAAATGGAACAATTTGGTGAGGCGCCGAAATCTGTTCCATTTCGGTTCTGAGGCGGAATTAAAGGCGGGAGCGGAACAACAAGAAGGCTTCCAACAGCTCCAGTGATTCGTCGGAAAGAGTGCTATCCATTTTCAATTCGTGGCAGTTAGGCGGCAATAATTTCTGCACCCGAGCATTACAGATCGGCGAGACGTAGACAGTATCGGCTTGCAGTGCATGCGCACGTACTTGTTCCAAGTCGCTGTCGTCAACTGCGCTAATTCGATCGACAACCGCTTTCGGTGTGCCCACATTGAGGAGGCTCTGGCTAAACGCGGCGAAATAATTCACGTTGGAAACAATCATCAACAGCGAGCCCTGGCGGGCGGCGTTGACAAGCGAGGGGACAAAATTAGGATTGAGGCGCAATTGCAGGAGTTTCTTGTGATAAGTCTCAAGCAGCGACTTCACCTGTTTGAAGTGAAAGTGCGTGGTGGTGAAGAGGTCGGCACGCGCCAGGATTCTGTGAGTGGTAGGTGTAGGACCTTCCAATTGACTTAGCAACAGCGGATGCACGGCAACGCCAAGTCGATTGGTTATCTCCCCAGCGAAAACTCCAATCTGCTCTTCATTACACTCGATCACCACCACCTTAACGGTCTTAAGTTGCGACTTGTTCAAATAGTTCTGCGCCAGCCTGGTAAAGTCTCTGGGACTAATTTTGAGCCGGTCGGCTTCGGCAAAGTTTGACTTGATCAACTTGAATAGCGAGAGGCAATAAGCCTGTTCCAAATCGGCGTGATCAATATCAGAAACGTACGCGCCCGACCCCCGACGCAAAGTTATGTAGCCTTCGAGGTGCAATCGCTGATAAATGGAGAAGGCTGTCTTGTGATTGATGTTGTTGCGGAGGGCCATCTGGCGGACGCTCGGCAGCCGGTCGCCCGCACTAACTTTCCCCATGTGCAAAGCAGTAACCAACTGTAGGAATGCTTGCTCAAAGAGACTGTCTTTGTGTTTTTTGTCGAACAGGAACTGCAAGAGCTTTTTCCCGCGTATCAGGGAACCAGAATTACCTTACCGATGTTCTTTCGCGCCTCCATATAAGCGTGAGCTTTACCAGCTTCTGAGAATGGAAATACCCGATCGACGTGAGGACGAATCCAACCTTCACTGACCCCCGCCATCAGAGCCGCGATCCAGTCCATCACCTTTTCCGGCTCGTGCCACATGTGACCCAGGTTCAGTCCAAAAACTCCGCGATTCTTATTGAGCAAACCGATCGGATGAAACCGCGGCATCTGTAACGCTGCCTTGACCATTTTGACTTTACCGGAAAGCCCGTTTGCCGAAGCCACAGAAACGCCAAACATGCCCAGCCGTCCCGTGTGCCGCAAGGCTGCGTAACTCTTTTTCCAGTGCGCACCGCCAATCGGATCGATAACCAGTTCGACTCCGCGCTCATGGGTAAGTTCTTTCAGGACGGGAAGCCAGTCCTGATTGCGATAGTCGATCGGATGATCCAGGCCCCGGTCGCGTAGAAACTGATGTTTTGAAGGACTCGCCGTGCCATAAGTGATAGCGCCGATCTTTTTGGCGATGTCGAGGGCAGCCAATCCGACTCCTCCACCGGCATTGTGAATCAGTACTGCTTCACCTTTTCGCAATCCGCCCATCACCACCAGGAGAGCATATGCCGTCAGGTAGTTAACTGGAATCGCGGCCGCTTGTTCAAAGCTGAGCGACTCAGGTTTTTCAAACAACTGCGATTCGGCGACGACGATCTTGTCTGCTTGACCGCCGAAGCGCGTCAACGCCACAACCGGCAAACCTACGATCGACTGATCGACACCCGGTCCTACTGATTCAATTACGCCTGCCACTTCATAACCCATGACGCAGGGCTTCTTCGGCCCGTCGGGATACAGTCCCTGCCGCGCCAGGATGTCGGCAAAGTTCAAACCCGCAGCCTTAACTGCAACGACAACCTGAGCCTCACCAGCCTGAGGATCCGGTGCCTCCTGAACTTGGAGAACTTCAGTGCCGCCATTTCTCGTCGTAACGATCTGTCGCATGGGTTTGCCTGAAAAACTAACAGGCGCAGAGCCGAATTGCTCTGCGCCTGAAAGCAATTGCTAACGTGAAAGCAGAGTTACGAAGCGCTCTTGGCTGCGGTATGGGAGGCACTGCTTTTATTAGGTTGCGGCGTAATCCGCAGGTAAGGCTTGGGCGCTTTCCAGCCAGCGGGAAATTTCGCCTTCGCATCTTCGTCCGACATTGACGGAACGATGATCACGTCTTCTCCGTCTTTCCAATTCACTGGTGTGGCAACGCTGTACTTTGCCGTCAGTTGTAGTGAATCGATCACGCGCAGGATCTCATCAAAGTTGCGGCCGGTGCTGGCGGGATAAGTAATCATTAGTTTGATCTTCTTATCCGGTCCGATGACAAAAACTGATCGCACCGTAAAGATGTCGCTGATCTCGGGATGGATCATGTCGTAAAGTTCGGAAATCTTATGGTCGGGATCGGCAATCACGGGAAAGTTAAGTGCAGTGCCTTGAGTTTCCTTGATGTCCTCTGCCCACTTGGTATGCGAGTCAGTCTTGTCGACGCTCAGACCAATCACTTTAACGCCGCGTTGGTCGAACTCCGGTTTGCATTTTGCAACGTACCCTAATTCGGTAGTGCAAACGGGAGTGAAATCCTTGGGGTGGGAAAAAAGCACGGCCCAGCTGTCGCCGATCCATTCATGAAAGTTAATCGGACCGTCAGTTGTGTCGGCTGAAAAATCGGGGGCAACATCGCCTAAACGTAACGCCATTTTCAGTTCTCCTTTCGTGGTTAAGGCATTGCCTGACATCGGTCTCAGGCAAAGGGGTGGTCTATTCAGGTATATTTAGGATGCCGTGATGCTTTTACCGCGAAAGTAAGGCCAAGTCAATTAAGCGGAACGTGTGAGCAGACCGCCCAGCACGCCGTCCTGAGCCCTCATTTTTGACTCTGGATCAATGGTGCTATTATCCCAGCACCCCTTCCCCTTTTTGTTTGTTTCCTCCTAAGTCTTTTTATGTCCACTGCATACACGCCAAAAGGGAAGGCCCGGGCCGACATTCAACCGTCGCTCAGCGATGATCTCTATCGCGAGATATTTATCCATTCCAACGAGCCAATTGCGATCATCGATCCCCAGGGACACTACGTCGAGCAGAACTCTGCCCACCGCGAACTGCTGGGCTACTCCGACGCGGAGCTGAAAGGGCAAACTCCCGCAATTCATCTTGGCGAAGACGTCTTTCAGAAAATCTCTGCCGAACTCACAACCAAGGGAGAGTATCGCGGCGAAATCATCAGCCGACGCAAGAGTGGTGAATTACGCAACATCGAGATTTCTGCCTTCGCGACGCGTGACGACGCAGGTAAACCGATTTGTTACGTGGCCATAAAACGCGACGTTACCGAAAGGAAGCAAGGCGAGGAAGCGTTGCGTCGCACCGAGATGGAGTTAACCGAGTTCTTTGAAAACGCCACCATCGGGTTGCATTGGGTGGATCCCGCGGGGATTATAATTCGAGTCAATCAAGCTGAACTCGACCTGCTGGGCTACTCGCGCGAAGAATATCTCGGTCATCAGATCAATGAGTTTCACGTAGATCCTCAGGTGAGCGAGGACATTCTGCGACGACTCAAGGCCGGCGAACTCTTGCGCGACTATGAAGCGCGCACGCGCTGCAAAGACAATTCAATCAAGTATGTGCGAATCAACGCGAGCGGCTACTGGGAAGACGGCAGGTTTTGCCACAGTCGTTGCTTTATCCGCGACATCACGGACCGGAAACGAACCGAGAGTCGTCTCGCCCTCCAGTACGCCGTAACTAGAATTCTGGCTGAATACACCGACTTCATAGAGGCGACGCAGCAGATCTTGCGCGCAGCTTGCGAACATCTTGACTGGGATCTGGGCGCGCTTTGGCTGGTCGATGGTGACAATCTCTTGCGCTGTGTCGATTTCTGCAAGGTGCCGGGGATCAAAGTCGATGAGTTTGAGAATCTGACGCGCGCAATGACCCTCGAGAAGGCCGTTGGGTTACCGGGACGAGTTTGGGCGACCGGCGCCCCCGCCCGCATCGATAGCCTCAATCGCGATCCTAATTTTCCGCGAGTGGCGGTGGCGGAACGCGTAGGCCTGCATGCCGGTTTCGGTTTTCCGATCATGATGGATAACGAAGTGGTTGGCGTTCTCGAGTTCTTTAGTCGCGAGATCAAAGATCCCGACGACGAATTGCTGCGGATGGTGAGCTCGATTGGCGGCCAAATTGGGCAGTTTACCAAGAGAAAACGAGCCGAAGAGGAGCGGTTAGATCTGCTCCAGCGCGAACGCTCAGCACGCACTGACGCCGAGAAAGCCAATCGTTTGAAGGATGAGTTTTTGGCAACGGTGTCTCACGAGTTGCGCACTCCATTGAACGCCGTTATCGGCTGGTCGCGAATGCTGCGTTCCGGACGACTCGACAATGAAAGTGCCGCACATGCCCTGGCAGTAATCGAAAGGAATGCGTGGGCACAGAAACAGATCATCGAAGACATTCTCGATGTCTCGCGCGTCATCACCGGCAAGCTGCAACTAACCCTGGGGCCGGTTGATCTGGTGGCGATTGTTGACGCTGCCCTCGACGCGGTGCGCCCGGCGCTCGAGGCTAAAGAGATCAAAATCGAAACGACCATCGACGCGGGGCTGCGCATAATCTCAGGAGACGCGGATCGTTTGCAGCAGGTCGTTTGGAACTTGCTTTCCAATGCCGCAAAGTTCACTCCTACGCGCGGGAAGATTGACGTGCGCGTTAGTCACGACGATTCCAATGTGCAAATTCAGGTGTGCGATACCGGGCCGGGAATCGACCCTGTCTTCTTACCGCATGTGTTCGAAAGATTTCGCCAAGCCGACGGATCGACCACGAGGACCCATGGTGGCCTGGGACTCGGCCTGGCGATCGTGCGTCACCTCGTGGAATTACACGGGGGCGTGATCACGGCGGACAACCGTACTGATGGAAGTGGTGCGATTTTCTCGGTGAAGCTGCGTCTTCCCAGCGGCGAGTTGCGCCAAGAGACGCTTGCCAGCGCGCTCAATGCTTTTGCAGAACCGGAAAGCGAGCCAGTCAGGCTCGACGGTTTAAGAATCCTAATCGTTGATGACGAGAATGACACGTTAGATCTGGTGACCATGGAGCTAACACAGCAAGGCGCTCATACGACTGCGGCCTCGAACGCAGCCGAAGCGCTCGAACTGCTCGGCAAAACCGATTTTGATTTGCTCATCAGCGACATCGCCATGCCCAATCTTGATGGCTATGGGTTGATTCGAGAAGTGAGGAGATTAGAAGCGGGCAAGGAGCGGCGCATTCCTGCGGTGGCGCTCACCGCTTATGCCAGCGTGCAAGATCGCATGCGGGCTATTCTCGCGGGATTCAATACTCACGTCGCGAAGCCGGTCGAAGCCAATGAACTCGTAACGGTGGTCGCGGGTCTGGCAGGCCGGCTCGGAAAAGCCTGAAGATTTTCCATTTCTGCAAACTTAAACTGCCAGGTCGACAGGACAAACCATTTTCCATTTGTCATTTCTCATTTCTCATTTTTCATTTAGAAGGGCGGTCACTAGTCCATATCCAGATCGGATCCTCATGCAGCTACCGGTGATCGTCGTTCTGCTGACTTGCCGGCCTAACACATTGTTCGCTACCCAGTCATCTAGCCTTGTTCATTGCCTGCACACTTCCACCCCTTGCCAGCACTAATCTATATTCCCGAACTTGCAGTTCAAAATGAGAAATGAGAAATGAGAAATGACAAGTGGCAAATGGTTTGTCCTTGGCAGCTTGGCGGTTTTAGTTCGTGCACCTGTTAAAATATCCTCATGACAAAGCGCTGCTCCTGGGCCACGACGGATTTGTCCATCGCCTACCACGATCGCGAGTGGGGTATGCCGGCTTACGACGATCGAGTGCTCTTTGAGTTCCTGATTCTGGAAGGCGCACAGGCCGGGCTTAGTTGGGAAACTATCCTGCGCAAGCGTGAAAACTATCGGGCGGCATTCGACAATTTTGATCCGGCGAAGGTCGCGAGATACAACGAGAAAAGAGTTGAGCGCCTGCTGCAAAACGAAGGAATTATTCGTAATCGTCTTAAAATCGCCGCCGCGATTCAAAACGCGAAGTCCTTCCTCGCGGTTCAGCAGGAGTTCGGTAGTTTTTCCGAGTACTTGTGGCGCTTTGTGAATCATCAACCCCTGGTGCGCAAGCGCGGCGCATCAGTCC
>JBAPXA010000134.1:0-19893 GCA_049283975.1 Pyrinomonadaceae bacterium
GTCGAGTGGGTTCGGTGACGGATGTTTTTGGTCAGGTGGTCAGCTACGCGTACGACGCCAGCTCAAATCGCACGCAGTTAGGTCTGAATGCCGCCACAAGTGCTACTTACCAGTACGATGTCATCAACCGTTTGACGACACTGACTGACGGAGCGAGTCTCGCTACCACCTTCAGTTATGACAACACAGACAAGCTGACCACGCGTACCCTCCCGAATGGCGTTGTCACCACTTCCCAATACGATGACCTCAATCGCTTAACGCGGCTGACGCATGCCAAGGCCGGCAACACACTTGCTGATTTCCAATATCAACTAAACGCCGTCAATAACATCACGCAAACGATCGACAGCGCCGGAACACACAATTACACCTACGACACTCGGGATCGACTGACAGCGGCGACTCATGCAAACCAGACAAATGAGAGTTACACTTTCGATGATCTTGGCAACCGCACCTCGTCACAGCAGGGTTCGAGCTATTCCTACCAGCCATTCAATCGCCTGGTCGCAGCCAACGGAACCTCATTTGGCTATGACACGAATGGGAATCAGTCCTCGAAGTCAGACACGAGCGGAACATGGACTTACTCTTGGGATTACGAGAACCGTTTAAAGCAGGCGAGCAAATCGGGGGTTACGGTGTCCTTTTCTTATGATGCCCTCGGCCAGCGCATTCAGCGCACGAGCAGCGCAAGTGGCATCACGAGGTTCGTGTACGATGGTCCCGACGTAATGCGTGATCTCGATGGTACTAGCGCCACGATCGCTGACTTTTTGAATGGCCCAGGTATTGACAACAAGCTTAGACAAACTACGTCCGGAACGACTTCCGATTTCCTTGCGGATCATCTTGGCACGACGCGAGCTCTCGCCGACGCGAGCGGAGCCCTAACCTCAAGTATTAGCTATGACTCCTACGGCAACGTGAGCAGTGGTTCAGCGTCTACTCGTTACACATACACCGGTCGAGAGGTCGATCCAGAGACCGGTCTGATGTACTACCGCGCCCGTTTTTACGACCCAGAACAGGGAAGATTCATTTCGGAGGATCCAGTTGGCTTGTCGGGGGGAATCAACCAGTTCAGCTACGTCAGCAATAACCCTCAGAACGCTAAGGACCCAACAGGACTATACGAGATCGACGTCCATTACTATCTCACCTACTTTTTGGCAAAAAAGACTGGTTGCTTCAACGACAATCAGGCGCGGCTGATCGCTGATGCTACTCAAACCACGGACGAGAATGCTGACACCAGACCAGGACTTGGATCGACCGCGAGCCAGAGGGAACGGAATCGAAAACACCATGCGCTGCACCGCGGCGCCGCTGAAGGAGTGGGTTCGTCCCAACTGTGGCAGGACGCAATGAGAGGCAATACCAACTATGTGGGTTTGGGTCGATATCTGCACTACCTACAGGACACCTTCAGTCACGCCGGATTTCAAAGCGACGTGATCGGACATCTGGCTACCTTGCACTACTACGACAAAACGGACACCGATAAGCCGAGAGCGTTAAGAATGGCAGGGGCAACCTGGAATGCGCTCAACGAATATGCTAAGGCGAAGAAATGTGGCTGTCAGGGACGTTGGGATCCGTCCTGGTGGAAACAGGTGATTGACTTCACCGCTTACGAGGGTGCGAATTTTGCTGCCTTAGAGACTATTGACTCGAATGGCGAGATCCTCAATTTTGGGATGACGAATAACCCGCAGTACCTGCTGAGGAAAGTCCGCACTTTGGGTTTGAATCTCAGGTGAGGAAGAACGAATTCCAGACCTTAAGGAGGGACTAGCGTTGAATTCCGATTGGTTCATAAAATATTCCTCCCTGGCGTTGTTGGCCCAATTGCTTGGCTGCGCGCTGATTTGGGTTGCCGTGCTAATACTGTCGCCCGCGCTAGACTCGCTGTTCGAGAAGATGGTCTTTTTTTATTGGCCAACAATCATCCTGGTCGGAAAGATTCTCGGCACTGGTGGTGAATCAGCCATGATCGCAGTGCCAATTTACGGTATGGGATTGGGGATGCTTCTTTACAGCGGGATCATCGGACTGCTTGTGAGCTACATCAAGAGAAGACCTCACTAACGCTTCAGACCCTCAAGGACTTCATTGGATGTTAGCTATGATCGAGATCGTCGGAGAGAGGGCACAGAAAGAGGCCCATCGGTGCGCAGAGTCTCGCCTTTACTCCTCTCATAGAACTTGACGAATCTTTCATTGCTTAAAACATGCCTCCCCCCAATGCTCTTTCGATCATTTCGGTTGGCAATAGCCGAAGCGAAAATAGCCAGTCCGTCGATACCAGAACAGCATTGCAACTGGACACCAGCGTTGTAGAAACCAGATATTGCTCGCCCTCTAATGAAGATCTGCTCGGGTGTTGCGAGAGGCATTAGCGAATTTAGAGAATTCTTCGAAGAGTAAATTAAAGGCGATCCGCGTTCCGCGTGTAACGCCGATAGATATGCAAGCAACGTTGGTCGAGCTGGCGGAACTGCATGCCAACCGTGTAGCCAAATGAAAATGAAGAAATCAATACTTTTGTTAGTTGCGTTTGGTCTAGTTCTTTTTTCTGAAGCTTCGGGCCAGGATTCCTTAAGATTCTCGAGAAAGCCGAATCAACGAGTTGAGACATTTCTGGAGGGAATCAGGGTGAAAGATGTTTCAAGACAACTCGGAGACAAAGAGCGCCATGAGATGTGTCGGCTGTTTGTCAGGAGCTACGTCGTAGCTAAGAGAGAGTATTTGCAGGACCAACTATTGAATCCGGGGACGCCGATTTACAAGTTATTTAAGGCCAACTTCCCGCCAGTTGCTCAAAGAGAAGGGGACGGAGGCATCTTCCTGGGAGAGATTACTCGATTTATTAACAGCATGCCGGAATACCGGACGGATGTGGATCAAGTCCTGCGAGAGGGTGGGCGCGTAAAAAAGCGGTGCCAGGAGAGCAGCAATTCCGCCAGAAATCAATGAGAAAGCTTGGAAGGCTATCGCTGAAAGGAACGGTGATGCGGAAATCTCATCAGTTAACGACGTTGGTTTTCTTGATATCGCAGATCACATTTACATTCGGCTGCGGAGACCGGAGTGCCAAGCCTCGGCAATCAGCAGTGGCAAATCAGTCTCCTGTCAATACTTCGCAAGCAGAGCCGCCATTAATTCAGTGTGTTAGAAATGATGATTTGGTCTGTGTTCAGCGTTTGTTGGCTGATGGAAGTGGTGCCGATGCCAAAGATCGCAATGGCAGCACCGCATTAATGATCAGCGCCATCAAAGGGAATAAGGAAGTCGTGGAGACGTTGATTAAGTTCGGTGCTGACGTCAATTTCGTCAATACAAACACCGAAGTCGGACCGACGGCTCTCTCAATGGCGACAATTGGCAACCGAGAAGACATAGTCGATCTGCTGCTCTCAAAGGGAGCGAATCCCAATGCGAGAGAGAAAAATGGCCTATCCGTCTTACACAGAGCAGTCGAGCAGGACAATATCAGAATTGTAAGAGCGTTGCTTGCAAAAGGCTCTGATCCCAATCTCAAGGAGAATATCTTAGGGAAGACGCCTCTTTTTTCTGCGGTGGCAGATGGCCTTGAAATAACTAAAGAGCTCTTAGATAAAGGTGCCGACGTAAACGCGAGCAGTATTAGCGGTTGGACGCCACTCATGGAGGCAGTCAACAATGGGTCCACAAGCGGCGTGCGCCTCTTGGTTGCACACGGGGCGAATGTCAATGCAAAGGATAAAGACGAGTGGACACCGCTGAAGCAAGCCTATCTGATCGGTTGTTCTGACATTATTGATTTGTTGGAAAAAAGCGGCGCCAGCGAATAAGCCTTACATTCAAATCCACAAGGCCACCGGTTCAAACGGATTGGTGGGGGCATCAGCACTCGTAATGACGCCAGTTCAAATCGCACGCAATTAAGTCTGAACGCACGAGTGCTAGTTACCGGTACGACGTCATCAACCGTTTGATGACGCTGACGGATGCGGCAAGTCTCAATACAACCTTCAGTTATGACAGCACAGATAAGCTGACGTCTCGTACCCTGCCGAATGGCGTCGTCACGACTTCTCAGTACGACGATCTCAATCGCTTAACGCGGCTGACGCATGCCAAGGCTGGCAACACGCTGGCTGATTTTCAGTATCAACTAAACGCCGTCAATAACATTACGCAAATGATCGACGGCGCGGGAACACAGTTACACCTACGACACGCTTGATCGGCTGACAGCGGCAACACATCCCAACCAGCCTAACGAAAGCTACACGTACGACGACGTCGGCAATCGCACGGCGTCGCATCAAGGCGACAGCTACAGCTACCAAGGCTTCAATCGCCTCACAGCAGCGAATGGAAGGACATTCTGCTACGACACAAATGGAAATCTCACTGCGAAGTCGGATGGGAGTAGCAGTTGGACTTATATGTGGGATTACGAGAACCGGCTCAAGCAAGCCAGTAAAACAGGCGTCACAGTTAGCTACACTTACGACGCACTGGGTCGGCGAGTGCAACGAACCAGCAGCACCGGCGGAACGACGAAATTTGTTTACGACGGTGCTGATGTTGTCCGCGATCTCGATGGCAGTGGCGCAACAACCGCGGATTATCTAAACGGTCCCGGCATCGATAATAAGATCCGACAAACCGTGTCTGGAACGGGTTCCTACTTTTTCACCGATCATCTGGGCACTACTCGTGGTCTCACCGTTGCAGGTGGTAGCGTCACCTCCAGCCTCAGCTACGATTCATTCGGCACGTTAACCAGCGGCTCGACCTCAACGCGCTATACCTATACGGGTCGAGAAATAGATTCGGATACTGCCTTGATGTACTACCGCGCTCGTTTTTACGACCCAGGCGAGGGAAGGTTCATCTCTGAGGATCCAATCGGCTTTAGAGGCGGAGACATCAATCTTTACAGTTACGTCAACAATAACCCGCTTCGGTTCAGTGATCCTCAAGGTACCCAAGGTAGATCCGATGCTAAGTGGCAGCCCGGAGAAGTAGCCGCAATGCGGCGGCTTGCCGATCATGTTCGTTCAATGGGGTCTTGTCCTGGAGGAACCTCGGTATACATTTGTTGTAGGGACATAGACATGAACGTCCTGACGAAATTCTTCTCGAAGGCTACAGGAGTTAGGCACTGTTTCATCAAGACCCCGAATGTAGAAGCAGAAATGAATCCTGCTGCAAATGCACCCCAGCCGATTTGGCCATTTGGGACGCGGACGGAAATTACTCCACACACCGGACAATCCAAAACTGCGCTCAGTTGCGTTCCCGCATGCAACGTAGATCAAGAGTGCGTTGAGCATGAATTAGAGATAGGTAAGCCTACTGGGAGGTGGGCTTTAACAAATAATTGCAACACTCTAGTGACCGAGATTGTGAGGAAGTGCCAAAAAACTGGTCGCAAATACAATAGGTGCAGCACGCCATGAGCAAATTACAGACTCGAGTTTTCATGCGGTGGGCGTTATCCGTCGGGCTTGCCGCGCTCGGACTTCTTCTTACGTTTTCGGGTTTTGTTACTGCGATATTTGCTACCGGAAGACCTGCTGATCAAATAGGTCTGCTCTGGGCAAATCAAGCAAGATTTCGACTTGCTTTAGGAGCCACCCTTTGGCTGGCTTCCTTGGTTGTTTTCATGAGCCTGCGTTCTGGGAGCGCTGGAACGGTGTTCAAAAACAGGGAGATTGGAAGTGTAAAAAGATGGCTTTATCTGATTGTTCTTGCTTTCTTGTTGTTGATTTCCGGATATTCATGGCTTGATTTACTAAAGCATAGCTAACTCATACTCTAAAACTAGAGCGATCCCATTGCCTCACGCGGCTGACGCATGCCAAGGCCGGCAACACGCTTGCTGATTTTCAGTATCAATTAAACGCGGTCAACAACATAACGCAGATGATTGATGGGGTAGGGACGCACAATTATTCGTACGACACGCTTGATCGCCTCACGGCAGCAACGCATCCCAACCAGACAAACGAAAGCTACACCTACGATGACGTGGGCAATCGCACGGCTTCACACCAGGGAGCGAGTTATAGCTACCAGGCCTTCAACCGCCTCACAGCTGCTAACGGTTCATCCTTCAGTTATGACGCCAACGGCAATCTCATCTCTAAGACTGATGCAAGCGGCAATTGGACTTGCAACTGGGATTACGAAAACCGGTTAAGGAGTGCCGAAATGGGGTCCGGCTAGCGATTTTGCGATTCTGAGTCTCCGCCACTCCCGTATCGCTGAATGATCTCCGACCCCAGCTTCCTCATGTTTGCGGCGCAGCTTCGTCGAATCGCATCGTGCCGCCGACTTAGAGCTGCCGGGCACATACCGATAATTTCCGACAGCATCTTCATGCTCGCTCCTCGTGATTGTAGCGACACCACAATCGCAAAATCGCAAGCCTGACCCCAAATTGCCAAATTGCCTCAGTCTGACAATCCACGAATCTGACCCTTGAAGCGGGTCAAAAAGACCAGGCGCGGCTTACCTGGTCAGGCGTTGAGTCGACATACAAACCCATCCCCCGTCTGGCGAATAGTCCGTACAACAGAGTCGACTCCTTCACTTGGAAAAATTAGCGGCCATGCGCTTAAGGTCGTCAATGGCGCTGCCGTCCTGATTCTGATCAAGCATTGAACCCAGCATGCTCATCAGGTCAGGTGCAGTCGTTTCAGCTTGCTGCTGTTGACTGCCGAGCAGGTTCGCTAAGTCGGAAGCGCTGAGTCCATTTTGCTGTTGTTCTTTTCCCAAAGCGCCCATAACAATTGGGGCGATCGTTTCCAGCAGGCCACTTGCCGAGCTTTGATCCATTCCCGTTGCCTGCGCGAGGTTGTTTTCAAGCGTTGGCGTTTGACTTCCAAAGACGTGCCCAAGAATTCCGGCACCATTGGCGCTTTGCGGATCTCCCAAATAATCCGTGAGATTGTTCAAGATGCTGCCATCGTGATCCTTGCTGATGGCTTCATGCAAACTTTCCGCGCCTTGGGGTTGCGCCGCGTTGCGCGCAAGCGCGCTCAGGATCAAGGGAACGGCAATTTGCACTGCCGTGTTCGCGGTCGTTTCGCTCACTCCCAAACGTTGCGAGATAGTGCGCACCGCTCCACCCGCTAGTTGCTGTGTAATCATCTGTGTTAAGGCATTCATGTTTATTCCTTTCAATGCTTAGGTGACGTTTTACTTCCGTCTCGTGGTAGCCAGGGAAATATAGCGCTGGTTTGCTGCGATGAGCGAGTCGGTCGGGGCCGTGGGGGGAATTGGTTTAGTTGGAGTCAATATTTTCCGCCTCATTTGGCGGTTTGGCAACATAGGTGAAGGCAAGGTGTAGCAGAGGCATTCACCAAAAACACCAATAGCCACAGATCCACGCGGAAATAGACAGATAGGACCAAGGCTCGCGTCTTAGCGATTCCTAAGAATTCTTATCTGTTGGTCTGCGAAATCTGTGGCTATGTTTTACCCAAACTAAGCCACGGAGCGGTTTCTATCACTCTTACTGATTTGGTGAATTGCTTCCATGACGGCCGAACGCACCTCAGCGGGCAAGGAACCACGCACTGCCAGGCGCCTGAATGGAGTAACAATCTCCGCCTGGCCACTCAATGCAAGCAACCGTACCACCGCCAAGCGAACCTCCAGATCAGTGTGAGCTTCAATAGCGTCCATCAAAGGTTGAGTCTCTCCGGCTTTGGCCATCAAGAACAGGAGTGAGAAGGCGCCATACGTTCGTTCGCGACTGCCATTGGTTAGACTGTCAATCGCCTGAGTGGCGAGACCGGAACTCGCAATCGCCGCTCCGATCTTGCGCCGCCGCTCCGGCGTTCCCTCACGCAAAGCAGTCGTGAAGCTTTGCGCCCGATCGCTCTGCACTTCGCTGAGCGCGTGTGCGGCTGCGTTACGTACTTCGATCGATTGATCGTCAAAAGACTGACCAATTAAGCGAACCGCATCCTCACCACCTACTTGGGCAAGTTCCCCTAATGCCTTTACTCGGTCAGAGGTACAGCCGCTCTTGAGTCCTGCCAAAATGTCCGCGGAAATTCCGGAGTCATCGTCCCCGGGGACAATTCCTTTGTCGGTGGCGACGAGGTCGATTTCCGTCTCTGGTTGTTCCGCAACTTGTGCAACCTCTACCTCAGTGGAATGTTCACTGGACGCTACGGCAGACCAATCGTCGGTGTTCAAGACAATCTCGTCTTCGGCGACAACACTCGCCGAATCTTCTTCGTACCCGATTATGAAATCAGTGGCTGGCACTTCCGTAGTTACTTCCACAACCTGATACTGCATTACTTCAGGTTCATGAGCGCCGGTCAGAATCAACCCGTCGACCTCAGACACTTGTGGTTGCTGTTCAGGCGCGACTGTCTCTGCCGTTTCCAACTCCACCTGCTCCAATACATTGGACTCAACTGTTGGGGTTGTGTCTGCAAACACGAATCCGGTTTCGGACCCTGCCTCATCGCTGGACTCAAGCGTCTTGATACGTCTCGACTTTGCAGTCGGGGCTCGTTGTGCTTTCGGTTCCAAACGCTGCCGAGCTTTGGCTTCAGCCTGCAAACGACGCGCTTCCAGCTTTTCAATTTCCTTAAGCTTCTTGGCGTCGGCTTTGGACAAGGCATCAATCTCTTTTTGCAGCCGCTTCACTGTCTTGCTGCGCTCCTTCTCCTCGACAGTGATCCGGGCGCGCACCTCTTCCAACTCCGCGTGTAGACGTTGTTCTTCCGCGGCGCGATTAAGGGCTTCCGCTTCGAGCCGTTCGCGTTCTTCTTTTCTGGCAAGGAGGGCTGCTTCAGCCCCGGCGATACGCGCAGACTGCTCTGCCTCAAGACCGCTCATTGACGCTATCTCGGCGCGTAACTGCTCCTCTTGCTCCAGACGCCGCTGCGACTCAGCAAACATCTGATCCCGAAGTGACTGCAGGCTTGCCAGTCGTGCTTCCTCTTCAGCCGCAAGACGAGTCGCTTCAGCTTCCACTTGAATTCGTTCCTGACGCGCGACTTCCTGAGCAGACAACTGCTGTGCTTCGGCTTCCGCTCGGCGGCCGGCTTCTAATTCTTCAACCAAGCGCTGCTCTTCTGCAGCGCGACGTTGGGCCACCGCTTCAGCTTCAGCATGAAGCGTTCTCAGTTTCTCTATTCGCTTTTGCCGTTTGGCTTCGTCTTTGCGCAGCCGTTCGATCTCAGCTTTGAGCTCCTCAGCGGTTTGGGCTTTCAGTTGCAACTGAGATTTAACTTCGTTCCGACTGGTCTCCAATTCGACGACTCGTTGCTGCTCGGCTTCTACCAAACTGAGCGCTTCCGCTTCAGCTCTCTGTCGAGCTTCGTCTTGAGTGGCAAGAGTCGCCCGGGCTTTTTCAATGCGTTCAAGTTCCTCGGTCTCGAGGCTGGCCAACGCAGCAATCTCGCTCTCAAGCGTCTGTTCGCGTTCAAGCCTACGCTGCGTCTCACTTGCGATTCGACTGCGAACTGATTCGAGGTCTGCGAGTCGCTCTTCTTCCTCCTCGGCAGCCCGCTCCGCTTCTGCATGCAGGTGCTGTAGTCGCTCCTTGGTCTCATCTATGCGGCGCGTCCGGTCGCCAATTGTCTGTTCCAGCGTTTCGATCTCGCCACGAAGCCGCTGCATTATTTCTGTGCGCTCGTTTTCTTCTGCTTCGAACGTGTCACGGACTGCTTCGAGTTGCGCAATCAGCCGCTCTTCTTCTTCAGCTTTGTGTTTGGCTCTTTCCTCCACCCAATGCAACTCAGCCTCAACCGCTTGACGACGAGACTCGATCTCGGCCTGATGACGCGACTCTTCCTCAGCCTGAAGACGAACCTGCTCTTCTGCCAGCAAGCGTGCGGCCGCTTCGGCATCCGCCATTCGTTTCAACTGGATGGACTCTGCCTTCCGCAACACTGCTATTCCTGCGGTTAATTGTCGCTCGCCCTCAGCCCGCAGTTGTGCCTCTGCTTCGACCTGACTCCTGATGGCTTCCAGCTCCGCTAAGTGTTGTTCCTCTTCTGCGGCACGCCGCGCCGCCTCAGCTTCGCGTTGTTGACGCGCATCAAGGGCTGCCTGACGGCGCGCTTCGGCTTCAGCAGCGGCTTGAATCTCGGCTTGCCGCTTCAGTTGTAGCTCCGTCTCCGCCAGGTGCCGTGCTTCGTCTTCAGCTAAGCGTAGTTGCTCTTCGCCTTTCCGGATGCTCGCGAGTTGTTCGGCCTTCGATTTTTCCAGAGCCTCAAGCCCGGCATTGAGCTTCTCTGCGGCCTCAGCTCGCGTCTCGGCTTCACTTTGGGCCTGGATCCTGAGCGCCTCTAACTCGGCGAGGTGCTTTTCTTCTGCTTCAGCGCGTTGCGCTATTTCGGCTTCCGCAAGTTCGCGCATTTTCAGAGCTTCGCGTTGAAGTTCCTCATTCTCTGCGTGCCGGCGCGCCTCTTCTTCGGCTTGAAGTCGAGCGTGCTGCTCCGCTACTGCTTTAGCCTCGGCACGAGCTTCAGCGATGCGCTTGAGTTGCTCGACCTTCGCCAGTCGCAGAGTTTCCAATTCGCCGGTAATCTGCTGCTCTTGTTCAGTCTTCTGTTGCAGCTTTGCCTGAGCTCGACGTAGCGCTGTTTCTTCGGTAACTAAACGAACTTCGACTTCCCTTGTCCGCTTCTCCTGATCAGCTTGCTCGTCGCGAACCGTCTCTATTTGGTTTCGCAGGTGCTGCTCTTTTTCTGAATTTTCTCGCGTTTCGATCTCCGCCTGTCTTACCGCCTCTGTTAGAGCCGCGATGCTCTTAAGCTGCTCTGCGCTCTCACTTCGTAGAGTTTCGAGCCCTGCCTCAAGTTGAAGCCTCGTGGCGGCCAGTTCCTGCGCTTCAACTTCTGCTTGCGCAAACATCGCTTCAAGTCCAGCGACGCGTTCTCGTTCTTGCTCGACGCGGGTTCGAGTGGTGGCCTCGGTTTGGGTGAGGCGTTCGCGCTCAGTTTCGAGACGTGCTTCCTCTTGAGACTGCTGCTGCGCTTTTGCTTCGGCTTTGCGAACATTCGCTTCCGCATCCTGAATTCGCTTGATCTGCGCTGCCTCTGCCTGACGCAGCGTCTGGATTTCTGCACTGAGTTGCTGCTCTCTCTCGGCTCGCTGCTTCCCTTCGGCCTCAGCGTTGCTACGAATACTATCCAGAACCTTAAGCCTTTCTTCATCCTCCTTCGCGCGCCGCAGGGCCTCCGCTTCCGCTTGCAGTCGCTCGTTTTCGGCATGCTGGGTGCGAGCTTCAGCCTCGGCTTTACGCTGCGCCGCCGCTGCCATCCGCAGACGGTCTTCTTCCGCACTCAACCGGCGCGCTTCAGCTTCGGCCTGAACAATGGCGTCCTGCTGAGCGGCGAGCGAAACTTTTGCCACCTCGATGCGCTCGAGTTGTTCGGCTGCTTCTTTGTGCAGTGGCTGTATTTCACTATTGAGTTGCTGTTCCAGCTCGCGTAAGTGCTCTGCTTTTGACTTAGCCGTCTCAAGATTGCTTTCAACAGCTTGTATTCGCTTAAGTTGTTCTGGCTCGGTCTGACGCAGAGCCTCAAGCGCAGTAGTAAGTCGTTGTTCCTTTTCACCTCGCAGTTGCGCATCTACTTCCGCTTTCCGCAAGAGCGACTCCAGGACCTTTAGCTTCTCCTCTTCTTCGATTGCCCGACGAGTAGCTGCTTCCTCCGCCTGCTGTCGCAATTCCTCAACTGCCTGAGCCCGTGCGACAGCCTCTGCCTTTCGTTTCAGCTCATCAGCTTTCAAGCGTTCCGCCTGATCGATCAGTTGCTGGGTTTCTTCCACAGCCTCAGCGATGCTCCTGATCTGTTCGCGCTCTCTCTGGCGCAAGTTCTCCAACTCAAGCTTGATTCGCTCTTCTTCTGCTTCGTGAGCCTGCACTGCTGATTCTGAGCCGTTGCGAATACTTTCGAGCTGGGCGAGGTGCGCAGTCCGCTCTCCCGCGCAACGGCGCGCTTCGGCCTCGGCCTGAGCAACCGTTTCTTTCAGAGCCGCGAGCGAGTCCTTCGCTGTCTGTAGTTGCGCTAGCTGCACCGCCTCGCTCTTACGAAGCGTTTCAATCTCTGCACTGAGCCGTTGTTGTGTTTCTGTACGCTGTTGAGCTTCTTGCTGAGCTTTGTCTCGAATCGCCTGGAGCTCAGCGAGGAGACGCTGCGGTTGTTGACTGAGATAATCCGCGCGAATTTGAGCTTGCCGCAAGGCTTCTTCCTGAGCGACGAGCATTGCTTCGACTTCCTTGATGCGTCTGAGCCGATCAGTTTCCGCTTTTCGCTTTGCCTCGAGGGCCGTTTTCAACTCCTGTTCTCTGTCGGCGCCCATGTGTATCTCTGCCTCCCCTTGATCCATTTTGTTCAGGCTGCCTTCCCAGCCGCCGGCTAGCTTCGTGAAGTCTTGTTCGGCTCGCCTCAGTCCCGCTTCATCCCAACTAAAATCCGAAGCCGCAACTTCACTCGGAAGATTGGAGGACTCAGCGCTCTGATTGAGCAATTCAGATCCTGGCGTTTCGCGAAGCGCGATGGCAGAGATTGCCTGTGAGATCGCGTCTCGAATGTCAAAATCAGTTTCGCGTCTAAGTAGTTCATTCAGCGGACCGATTGCGCTGGCATCACCAACTCGCCCCAACGCCATAACGGCAATTCTTCTTACTTCAAGGGAAGGATCTTGGAGTGCCGCGATCAAGTAAGCAGTCGTCGAGGGAGGAGTAGATGGATGTGACTTGTCGCTGTTGGAGTTGTCGGCGAGTACCGGTCGGCTATTCGTAGGTGAAGAATATTCTTCCATGATGATTAATCCATGGACCTGGGCATTTGAGTGGAGTGGGCAGGATCCCGGGCTCGAGTTCCTAGTGCGGTAACAAGTTGACGCCTGCTTTAGGGCAGGCTCATTCCGGATAATTCAAGTCGTATCTTAAGTAACTCGAAGGTTGGCGGTTGAGAGACAACTAGCAGTTCGGCGGTGATGTGGGGTCCGCTCGGAACCGTTTTGATTCTCGTTGATTTCGCTGCGACCGTCAATAGCCGATTTTCAGGCCTTTTGGAATGCCATTAATTGTCAGGAAGCAGCAGAAGTAAGGATATTTGGGACGGTCTAACCTTATATCTCAAGGAGTATTGGCCGGCCCTGGAAAGCTCTGTCTGACTGACTTGGTCGAGCGGTTCCGCACACGTGACCTACAACCAAGGTGAAAGCTCCAGACGACCTGACATTTGAGTTGTTAAGAGATGTCGGCTGGACTTTCCCCGATGCCGATAACGATGGCGTGCCCAATGATGAGGATTGCAATCCCAACTCGGTTACGAGTCCGACGATTGTCATTGGCAGCATCGATACTGGTGTACCCAACACGCTGTTCGCCAACGGCTGCACGATGGCGGACCTACTCGCGCAACTCGCAGCCGACCACACGAACAATCACGGTGACTATGTTGCGGCGGTTGCGGAGTTGACTAACCAGTGGGTCGCAGACGGTTTGATCACTGGAAGACAGAAGGGCGCGATTCAGAGTGCTGCTGCCAAGCAGCCCTAGGGATTGCTTCTGAGTGCTGAACCAAAATCAGGGCAAAACAAAGCTGGCACCAGTTTGGGCTGGCAGTAAAAGGGTTGACGTTACCGTCAACCCTTTTGCTTGTATGTGTTGATGATGAGGGGTCGTTTGTATGGCGCTAAAGAAAGTCAGAACCGGGAGCGGTAGCGACCGGGTCAGTAAGATTGTCGATTGTCGATCGCAGATTGCGGATTTCGATGGCCTTCTTCGCAGCGGGCCAAATTGCCAATTAGCAGTCGCCAATCGGCATTCGTTGGACCCGGTGGCTACCGCTCCCGGTTCCGAATTAAATCGGCCCACGCAAGAGGCGTTTCTTAGCGCTTTGCCCGCCCTTTGGTGAATGAGTCCCACGCGAAATTCACTTTTGTGAACTTTGAGCTGGAAATACCCTCATACTCTTTCCTCGCTTCGATGAAAACAGGCAGATCAACATCCGCCTCCTTCCACAACAGGAAAAAGTCTTCGTATGCTTTGCGCCCCTTTGCGATATCGCCTTGCATGATGGCCGCTCGCGCCAGTCCGAGATGAGCGAGGGGCCAGAGCGGTGACAGCACATCCCAGCCGCGGTGCTCAATGATTCTCTGAAACTCAGCCGCCGCAAGCGCTCCATTCTTCGCCTGCAGATACACCTGTCCGCGCAACCATGTCGGCCTGAAGGCAAGAGCGGCCTCGTATTGTCGCGCCGGTTGCAGCAGTTGAATAGCGTTGTCCGTATTTGCCGCCGAGCCGCGCTTCAACTCTAAGGTCGCATCAACCATCGGAAGCCAAACCGAGTTGTGCATCGTATCCCCAGGGAGTTTTTTCCCAAGTTCATCAGTAAGCGACTGAGCGCGTCTCACCTCTCCACATAACGCGAGCGTACAGACCAGTGGCTGTGAATCCAGTTGCCCAATCAGCGAAGGCAGTAACTCCTCAGCAGCAATGTGTTTGTTTTCCAGCAGATTCAAAACAAACAACGCTTGCTGCCTGGCCGGTTGCATGAACCCAAAAATCGCGTTCATACCGGCTTCATTAGCCAGGATTCTGGCCTTCTCCGCCACGAGACCTCTTCCAGCCGCAAGCTCGGCCGCTTGCCTAAGAGTTTCACTCGCCTCTCGCCGCCGACCTGCAAAGGCCAATGACCGCGCCTGAATTTCACGGATTTGATACTCATCCGGCCTCCCTGCGAACCACTCAACCTGACGCTGCATCGCCTCGGCGTCGCCCTTAAAGAATGCGATCAGATACAGCCGGTTGTGCAAGCCACTGGAATCCAAACCGCGCGCCATGCCTTGATCGATAACCGCTTGAGCTTCGTCAAAGCGGTTCAAGCCTATTAAAGCGAGTGCGAGATTCGCGCGCGAGAGTGCGAAATCGGCATCTAGTCGTAGCGCGGCGCGGTAAGCCTCCGCGGCTTGCTCAAATTCTCCGGCAATCATGAGCGAGTTCCCATGCAGATGGTATGCGGATGGATCCTGCGGATAGGTCTGCGTCAACAATTCAGTGATTTCAATACGCTTGTTGAGTTCGCCGGTAATATGTCGGAAATACGTCGCAGAGATTTCGAGTCGCTCGCGCTCACTCACACGGTTGCGCAGTTGATAGGCTTGCTCCAGATACTTGTTGCCGAGCGCCAGATTGCGCAGATCGCGGTATGAAGTACCGAGCTGCGCGTAGGCCAGAGCGAATTCACTGTCCCGTTCGATTGCCCGTTTGAGCGCGGGGACAGATTGCGCGTATTGCCCTTTCCGCCACAGGTCAACGCCGACTGTGTAATCTTTAAAAGCTTCGAGCGAGGCAGTAGTCGCCTGTTCGATCGGCGCATCGAACTGGCGTATCGAGGCGAGAGATTCACCAAGTTTCTCGCGCATTGAGGTCGACGCCCGTCCCAGCGCCTTGAGCACCTGTTCTTTTCCTTCGGCCTCGGTTTGCTGTTGTGCAATCGCTTCACCGCTTTGGCTGTTGATCGCTTCGAGCGTGATCACGTAATTGCGTCCCAGGCTTGCAATCGTCCCAACCAGTAGCACCTTTATGCCACGTCGCAGGCAGATCTCCCGCCCAACCTCGCGAGTGATCTTCTCATCGTGTGTCCGCTCCATCAGCGCAAGGGTTTCTCTGGCACGCTCTTCAGGAAAGATGTTGATGTAGGGCGACTGCCCGAGCTGCACCAACAAACCTTGTTTGAGCGGGCCGTCGAAGTCTGCATCGCCGGTGGTGTTGACGAAGTCTGCAAGGAGAATCGTATCTTTGTTCGTCAGTGTTGCTTGCTTAGTGTTGAATCCACTACGGAAGTAGAAAACCGCAGCGGCTGTTACGAGGATGATGACCGCTAGCGCAGCGATCAGATTGCGTCGTTTGAGTCGCGCGGGCAGCAGGAGCGCGTTTTCTAGTTTCTCTTTCGCGGCTTCATCCGTTGACTCCCGATCGGATGAAACTGTTGCCGCCTGCTCTCCACTTTGAATCGCTTTTGCGCGTTCCGCGCCGATCCGCTCAATGTGTGCGGTTGCCGCTAATTCCGATTGCAGCGTTTCGAGGTCGGTCAATAGTTCGCGCGCTGTTTGATAACGCTCCTCACAGTTCTTGGCCAACACTCGGCTGATGATCTGCTGCAAGGCAGGAGGCGCGCCTTGCACATGGAGTGAGATTGGCGGCGGCTCGAGATCAGTAATAGCCACCATTGTGTGATGCCACGTCTCGCCGGCAAAAGGCTGATGTCCGGTGATCAGCTCGTAAAGGACCACGCCAAGGCTGAAGAGATCGCTGCGTCCATCTACTTGCTGACCACGCACTTGTTCTGGCGACATGTAATTGGCGGTGCCAATAAGTATTCCGGCGCGCGTCTCGAAGTCGGTGCGGATTCCCGCAGTGTCTCTTTTGGATTTGTTGTCGTCTGACTCTGGTTCGGTCAGCTTAGCGAGCCCAAAGTCGAGTACTTTGGCGTAACCGTCCGGCCGCAGCATGATATTTTCCGGCTTGATGTCGCGGTGTACGATCCCCGCTGTATGCGCGGCCGCAAGCGCACTCGCCACTTGAATCACCACGTCAAGTATTTGGTTGAGCGTCAAACTCTCGCTGCCGACAAAATTACGTAAGGTGCGCCCCTCAACAAATTCCGACGCGATGTAGTCGCGTCCGTTCTCTTTTCCAAAGTCGTAAATCGTGATGATGTTGGGGTGGTTTAGGGCGCTGGCAGAGCGGGCTTCGCGCTGGAAACGGTACACCCGCTCCGGGTTATTGATTAACCGCGCCGGCAGGAGTTTCACCGCCGCGTGGCGCCCGAGTCGGGTGTCATAGGCGAGATAAACCGTGCCCATTCCACCGCGGCCCAATTCTCTGGTGAGCTGGTAGACGCCAATCTTTTCGCCGCTGAAACTCTGCGACTCATCTCGACCGAGCATCGATGGCAACGGGGCGCTCAGGACTTCAAAGGCTGGGCGATCCATCAGCAGGTCGTCACGCGCATCGGCAGCCAGCATGGCTTGCAAGCGCTGATGCATCTGCTCATCGCCGGCGCAGGCGTCTGCCACGAATGCCGCACGCTCCTCGACCGGCCGCTCCAAAGCGGCCTCAAAAAGCTCGCTAATCTTTCGCCAGTTTTCGGGATTCATTTTTTGGACTGAGAGTCAGCCCAACTCTGTTTGCAACCAGGCGCGAGCACTTCTCCAACCGCGCTCAACTGTGGGAGTCGAAATGCCCATAACCTGGGCTGTCTCCTCGATCGTTAAGCCGCCAAAGAAGCGCAACTCCACGATCCTGCTCTTTTGTAGATCGACTTCCGCTAGAGTTTCGAGCGCCGCATTGAGTGCAAGCAGGTCCGCGGCCTCTCCCGGCGCACCCTCTACGGCGGTGAGTGAAATCTGTTGCTGGTCGCCGCCGCGTTTGAGCCGTTGCCGGGAGCGCGCGTAATCCACCAGTACCTGGCGCATCAACCGAGCCGCGATGCCAAAGAAGTGGGCCCGGCTTTGCCACGAAACGGATTGCTCGACCAGTTTTAGATAGGCTTCGTTGATCAGCTCGGAAGTCTGCAGCGTGTGACCCGCGCGTTCACCACGCAGATGATGGCGCGCGATACGGCGCAACTGCTCGTAAACAAGTGGGATCAACGCATCTCGTGCTGCTTCATCGCCATGCCCCCACGCGATCAGCATTTCCGTCACGTTTTGCGACGCGGGAATCGTCATAGTGATCACTCACCGTTCGCTGAGCTGCCGTTAGCCCGAGAGCAGAGGATCCTCAACCCTCAAATTTAGGCTTGGATCATACACCGGCTCATTAAAATCGAACTAACAAACATCCTTTACCAGCCCTTTTACGGCGGAACGAAAAAAAATCATTGCCCGAGTGATGGAATCTCTCCGGAGCTGACGCATATCAGTGTGACGGCGTAAAGCTGGCTTCCCAGACCATGAGCGGCTGGCCAGCAAGGGTGGACCGTCGCGGCGTCTCACAGGAGCGAGCGACCTTTCCATATTAAGGCGGACAACCGCTAAGACACTTTGATTGGAATCAAGGAGATTTCCAAATGAACCACGGATATTCGTATCAAGCGACTCTAAGAGCATCTGATTCAATTCACTGGCGCATTGAAGACATTATCGGAGGCGATCGGCGGCTCGATTTCACGAAGCCATTTATGCCCGAATCACTTGCGCGAGTGGAGGCACTCACGTTCTTAACTTCTGACGAGAAGCAAATTCTCAACCAGATCCGCGGCAACGCGTACCTGAGCATTTTCGGCCTCGTCGAAGAGTTCATTCTGCCGTTCGTGTTGGATCACGCGCGGCCGCAGCTTCAGGGAGACGACTACCGCGTGCGAGCCCTGCTGCAGTTTGCCAGTGAAGAAGCAAAACACATCCAGCTCTTCAAGCGCTTCCGGCAGGACTTTGAGGACGGCTTCGGCACCGAGTGCTCGGTGATCGGACCACCCGAAGCAATTGCGAGCGCAATACTGGGGCACGATCCGCTGGGCGTGGCGCTGACAACTCTCCATATCGAGTGGATGGTGCAGAGCCACTACGTGGACAGCATCAAGGGTGATCAGGAACTCGATCCGCAGTTCAAGAGTTTACTGAAACATCACTGGCTCGAAGAGGTGCAACACGCCAAGCTCGACACCTTGATGGTCGAGTCGCTGGCCGCGGGCCGAAGCGAGACAGAGATCCTGCGCGGCGTTGAGGAATACATTGAAATCGGCGGCTTTATTGATGGCGGACTTACGCAACAAGTCGAGTTCGACCGCGAGAGCTTTATTCGCGCTACCGGCCGCCAACTGACGGACGCCGAGAGTGAAGAGTTTCGCCGTGTGCAGCTCCAGGCTAATCGTTGGACTTACCTCGGCTCAGGGATGACGCATGAGAAAGTCCTCGAGACTCTGGAGGGCCTGACGCCAAAAGCCAGGCAACGAGTCGAAAGTATTTCGCCAGCGTTTTGCTAAACCGCGACTCCGGTCACACCCCCGCTGTACAGCCACCGCTCGGATTTGCGCGCAAACCATGACGCGCGCGCCAATCCGATGGTGGCTGTCGCGTTGTCGGATTACCGATTCGTTAACGTCAGTACCACGGGGCGGTAGTCCGCCACCACGTGGTGATACTGACCCCGCTTCACACCGGCCAATCGACAATCGGCAATCCCGATGATGGAGTTTTTCTTCAGACGACGCATATCAGAGAGAACGGAAAGATAAGTTCGCATAACCAAAACAGATTCAATTCTAAAAGGAGAAGGTTGATGTACTACCCGAAAATCAAAAGCGTCGCTCGGCTTCTTGTCTTGTTCACCATCGTGGGGATCGCGCTGCAGCCCAGTTCGATAGCGAGAGCGGTCGACAATGATAATGGACCGGTGTTGCCAGCGGAGTGCAGCAGTATTCAGGTGGACGAAGGAAATAAGTTGGCCTTCCACGTTTACGCGCGCGGCGCGCAGATCTACAGATGGAACGGCACCAGTTGGGATTTTATCGCTCCAGTGGCGTCGTTGTTCGCCGAAGCGAACTACTTCGGAGAAGTAGGCAATCACTACGTAGGTCCCACTTGGGAGAGCAAGAGTGGCAGCAAGGTAGTGGGAAAGCGCGTTCTCGGAACAGGCTGCACTCCTGATCCAAGCGCCATCGCCTGGTTGAAATTGGAGAAGGTCTCGACCAGTGGCCCCGGCATTTTCAACGGCATCACATTTATTCAGCGGGTGAACACCACCGGGGGGCTGGCCCCTGCTGAAGCCAGCCTAACAGTCGGCGATGTGAAAGAGGTGGCTTACACGGCGGAGTATTATTTCTATCGCGCTGAGAACTGAGGCGTTACCGTAACAAGCTTTCATTAGGTGAGCGGCGTAACTGGGCGGGCAGTGAA
>JBAPXA010000135.1:0-18262 GCA_049283975.1 Pyrinomonadaceae bacterium
GGCCGCGGCTGACTCTAAAATCGACGCGGCCAACGAAAATGCCACTCTTTCCGACCTGGAATATTAGAGTTTCTTTTCCCGAAGGTTGTTTCACACTCACCGGCGCTTCCATAAAAGTGTGATTGTGTCCGCTCGCAATAAAATCAATGCCATCGACTTGCTCAGCTACTTGTGAATCGCCAACTTCGCCTGGTTTCGGCCGCGGGTAGTATCCCAGATGCGACATGCCAACAACGAGGGTGCAGCGCTCTTTCTCGCGCATTATCGTCACGACCTCACGCGCCGCCGTAACCGGATCCTGATAAGTGACGCCCTTAAAATTTGCCGGCGTGATTAGTCCCACCGGACTAATCCCCATACCAAACAAACCAACCCGCACGCCCGCGACGTTGCGCACTACATATCGTTTCACCTTGCTTTCCAGCGCAGTGCCACGCACGTCATAGTTTGCGGAAACGAGATCGAAATTAGCGAACTTGAGCGCTGCTGCCAGCGACTCGACGCCGTTGTCGAACTCATGATTTCCAAGTGTACCGACGTCGTATCCGATCGCCGACATCGCTTTGTATTCGACTTCACCGCCATAGAAATTGAAATAGGGCGTGCCCTGAAAAACGTCCCCAGCATCGATCAATAGAGTGTTGGGGTTCTGGCGGCGAATCCGTTTGACAAGGGTAGCGCGACGCGCAACCCCGCCCTTTCCTGGATAGAGGCGATCATTCGGGGGCACGGGATCGATTTGTGAGTGCGTGTCGTTGGTGTGCAGAAAAGTAATCAGAGTTTCACCACGACGCGCCATCAAGAGTGGCTCGGCGAGCGACAGGCTGACGGCATTCGAAAACAAGGCTGTCGGTCGCACGAGAAATGCCGCCCCAAAGAATGCACTTGAAGTCAGAAATCTGCGCCGGCTGATCATTGCGGCTGGCCCTCCGGATTAACGTTTACAAAGCGGCTATCGAGGGTTGCATGAATCTGACGTCCGGCGGCGGTTTCAGCCTTCACATAATTCATCAGAGCATCGCGCAAGGTGAGTCCCAAAGGCGTCGGGTTCTTACCGCGTTGCAGGATCGAATACCTGCCACTGGCAAGGTTCAGGAGATAGTCTATGGTGATGATCGAATAGGTACCCTGGGGATCGATTTCAGTTTCTTTTCCCTGCCGGTCGAGGAATTTGGCGCTTACCAGCTCAGCCTTTTCGGCATTCATCCGATACTGAATTTTCGCGCCTGACTGCGCGTCGCGCGAATCAAGGATCACCGCCAGTAGTTTCAATAGGTCTTCGCCCCTCAGGTCGACTTGAACGACAGCGTTTTCGAAAGGCATCAACTCGAATATGTCACTTGCCCTTAGCTCTCCCGCGGCGATCGTGTTCTTGCGCAGTCCACCGCTGTTGGTAACGGCGAGCAAAACGGGCTTGCCAAGCTTGGCGCTTGCCTGGCTGCGTATTCCGTCGGTAACAAAGTTTCCGAGAGAGCCCGCGCCCACTCCGCCCTTCCGCAACTCGCCGTCCAGATTTCCAATTACGACGTCAAGTGCTCGCACTTTGCCGCTATATGGCTTGAGCAGGCGTTCGATCGCTGCATCATCAGGAATCTTCGCGTCTACAATCGTTTTTCCAGTGCGCGTAATGCAGGGGGGCTGGCGACATGGCCTGGTTTGTGAACCACTTTTCTGTTGCGCGAAGGAAGGTGTTGCCGTAAGCGCAATAACGCCGCAGAACAGCAAAAGAAATCGCCACGAATTACGCACGCGAGTATTCATCGTCTTCCTGTTTTATTTACATTGAACGTTGACGTTAAGGGAATAGCTTGCATAGTATGTCGCACCACAAGCTTCATGGCAAACAGCTAGATCGCGCGCTAAAATCCCTTCAATTGAAAATAAAGAGGAGAGCATCTTGGCCACTTCATCTGCACAAATTCATTCCGAATTCACCAATCCAAATCTCGAGGTGCTACTTTCCGAACAGCGGATTCAGGATCGCGTTAAGGAGTTGGGCGCGGACATCACTCGCGATTACGCCGGGAGGAATCCCCTCTTGATTGGCGTGCTCAAAGGCGCATGCTTTTTCCTGACAGACTTGTTACGCGCGATTGATACGCGGGTGGGAATTGAGTTCATGGCCATCTCCAGCTACGGTGCCTCGACACGAACCTCGGGAGAAGTCCGTATTCTTAAGGATCTGGACGTCCCGGTCGAAGGACGCGATCTGATCGTCGTCGAAGATATTGTCGACACGGGGTTGACGCTTTCTTACCTGCTGGCCAATTTGAAATCCCGTGGCGCGGCGAGTGTGAAACTAGTGGCATTGCTCGACAAATTCGAACGGCGCGAACGCGAGGTGGAGATCGATTACCTGGGCTTTCAGATTCCCGATCACTTCGTTGTCGGCTACGGACTCGACTATGCCGAACGCTACCGCAACCTGCCCTTCATTGCCGTACTAAAGAATCCGGAAGGATAAAACCTGGTTCCAAGTCTGAATCATTGAGCCGTAAGAAAAACGATCCACGAAACCACACTAATCAGACACCACCTTCTTCGTAATTTCGTGTGGTTTCGTGGATCGTTTCTTACTCTTTGTCGACGATCAACTCTATTGGAGGTCACACATGCGAGAACTGTTCTTTCTCATGATCGTGCTGGCTATATCGCCAGCCCTCTCAACAAAAGCTCAGGACTTCTCTAAAGTCGAGATCACCGCCTCGAAGGTCGCGGGCAACGTTCATATGCTGCAAGGAGCAGGCGGGAATATCGGCGTCTCAGTCGGCCCTGATGGAATTCTGATTGTCGACGATCAGTTCGCGCCGCTTGCGGACAAGATTAAAGCTGCCTTGAAGACTTTGGGCGAAGGCAAACTTAAGTTCGTGCTGAACACTCACTGGCACGGTGATCATACTGGCGGCAATGCTCAATTCGGGCCTGAGGCGCCGATTATCGCTCATGACAATGTGCGCCGGCGCCTCGCTACTGAACAGAGGATTGAACTCTTCAAAAGCACAACACCGGCTTCTCCGAAGGAGGCGCTTCCCGTCATCACCTTTGATAAATCATTGTCAGTGCATTTCAACGGCGAAGAGATCAAAGTGATTCACTTCCCGCAGGGACATACCGATGGCGACAGCATCATCTTCTTCACTAACTCAAACGTCGTTCATATGGGCGACGACTTCTTTGTGGCGAAATTCCCTTTCGTTGATCTTGATACTGGCGGCAGCGTGCAGGGCCTGACGAAGAACATTGGTGACATCATTCCCAAGCTGGCGGCCGACGTGAAAATCATTCCCGGGCATGGCCCGCTCGCGACTGTCGACGACCTAAAGCAGTTTCACAACATGCTGAAGGAAACAACAGCGATTGTGCAGGGCAAGATGAAGGCGGGAAAAACAATGGAGCAAATTAAGGCTGAAGGCTTACCGGCGGAGTGGACAAGCTGGGGCACCGGTTTTATTAAGACCGATGTATGGCTGGAGATTATTTATCGAAGCCTGTCAAAGAAGTAGTAGGAAGGAACCTCGAAGTCAGGAAGGGTGGTTTACCCCCGCTCGTTGAATGCCCTTAATCTAAGCGGGGGCAAGCCACCCTTCCTGACCTTGGAGGTTACCTCATTGAAGTTGACCCAAAAAACTCTCGCCCGCGGTCAAATGCAAACCAAAGTTTTCTGCAATTGTTTGGCCGATATCTGCCAGAGATTGGCGACTACCAAGATTGACTCCACGCCGGGCGGACTTTCCATAAACCAATAGCGGAGCATATTCGCGCGTGTGATCGCTGCCGGGAAACGTCGGATCGTTTCCATGGTCGGCTGTAATCATAATCAGATCGTCGTCGCGCATTGCGGCCTCGATTTCGGGCAAACGCGAGTCGAAGTGTTCGAGGGCGCGGGCAAATCCTTCTGTATCGCGGCGGTGCCCGTACAGCATGTCAAAGTCCACGAGGTTGGAAAAAATCAAACCGCGCGATTCATCTTGCAACGCCTGGATCGTTTGATCGATCGACTGTTCATTGTTCTTGGCCGTGAGATCCTGCGTCACACCGTTGGAATCATAGATTGAGGCAATCTTGCCGATGCAGACGACGTCAAGATCTTCTTCAGCCAAAGATACCAGCAGATTTTCGCGCGGCGGGGGCACGGCGTAGTCGTGGCGATTTTCAGTACGATAGAAAGCGCCTGGCTCACCCAAAAACGGGCGGGCAATCACGCGACCTACTTCGTGTTCACCAGCGAGCAGGCGGCGTGCCGTCTCACAAATTCCGTAAAGCTTAAGTAAAGGTATCACCTGCTCATGCGCCGCAATTTGAAAAACCGAGTCGGCGGACGTGTAGACAATCGGCTTGCCGCTCTTTACGTGTTCTGCACCGAGGTCCTTGATGATTTCAGTTCCTGAAGCCGGAATATTTCCCAGAATGCCGGGGACTCCGGTTTCTCTGATGAAATGATCGATGACGCTTGCAGGAAAGCCATTGGGATAAGTGGGAAATGCTTGCTCCAGAATGATGCCCGCCATTTCCCAATGGCCCGTGGTTGTGTCTTTGCCATTCGAACGCAAAGCGCAGCGTCCATAAGAGCCCTCCGGCTCTGCGAGCGGAGGTACGCCTTGCAGCGGCCGAATATTTCCCAAACCGTAACGACGAAGGTTCGGCAAATGAACCGTCCGCGAAGCGAGTACGTGTCCGAAGGTGTCGGAACCAGCGTCGCCCCACTCAGGCGCGTCGGGCATTTCGCCGATACCGGCGCCGTCTAGAACTACTAGAATTATGCGGTTAAAGGATGGATGAGCTGTCATGGCAGAAACTTCAAAAACTTATCATATGTCATTTGTCATTTTTCATTTTTTTTCGCCGCGCGGTTTTTAGCGACGCTATGAAAATTCGGCAAAGTTCATTGTTCTCGTTGGCTATATCCTTAATCAATTCATGTCGTAGCATTCGACTCCGGCCGATGATACGTAACCAAATCGAAGTCTCGTTTAATTCCTTAAGAACAATTCGCAGTTTATGAACAAAGTCCGCCTGGCTCTCGGCTCCCCTGGCTTCACCATAATTGGGCGCGGGGGAGGTTCCGGATCTCATAATCTGAAGGGCAATGTGCTTACCTGCGGGTGTCTTCGGTAAACCAGCCGACAGGTTTACGATTCGGACCGCAAAATTTATCAAACGTTCCTCAAGCTCGTTTGTTAGTGATAAAGGATTGACGCTCGAAGATTCAGACCTGACTGAAGGTTTGTGTTCCATACGCTATGTGAGGAGCGCTGGGTCGGAAAGTGCTTACTTCCCCGCCACTTGGCCAAAATTATAAGTACAACCCGCAACAGACCAAACTTTTGAAAAATGTCTTTTGGGCCGCCTCGGCTTGGAGCTATTCCCCCTTCGGCGCAACGTATCCCTCCCGCGCGCGGACCTGAGCCTTTTCCTTGATTCCGCGGACTTCTACTCGAATCGCGCGAAACTTCCCATCACGGTTCTTATTCGTCGGATAGTAGCCCAGACTGTATTGCGTTCCGATCTCGTTTGCCACCTGAGCAAAAGCTGCGCGCGCATCCTGCAAAGTAGCCGCCACAAAGTTTTGACCACCACTCGCCTGTGCCAGATCATTCATCTCGCGGCGCGCGAGGTTATAAAGTTGCCTGCTGGTCTGCATCCGCTGAAACGGACCCATCTGACAAAAATTACTGAAGTCTTCCGCCTTCGCGCGCGGCACAAAAATTCGCCGATAGCGCTCGAGCTGTTTCGCCGACAAACTCAAACGGCCGTCATCAGCACAATCCTTCAATAGTCGATCCTCAACAAAGTCTTCCGTGTTCACCTGAATGAAGTAGCAGGCGATTCCGGCGCTCAGCAATCGTGCCCGTACCGCGCCAAAATCGGTTTCACTGGCGGAATCCACGCCATCGGTTAACGCCACGACTGCTCGGCGTCCACGAACCTCTTCATCAGGCAGACTGCGAAATACATCCCGCACCACGCGATCGAGTCCATCATAAAAAGGTGTTCCGTTTGCTGAACCGAGATTGCTGATGGCCTTTTGTAGAGCGCTACGATTTCCGGTCAACGGTGAAAGCACATCCACAGTGGCGACGATGTCGTTACCATGGCGCTCGCTATTGAAGGCAGTGACGGCCACGCGGTCGTTGGGACGGAGGGCGTTGATGAAAGCGTTAGCTGCTTCCCGAATCAAAGCGACATCGTCACGCGTTGAGCCGGATGTATCCAGCAATAGCGCTATTTCAAAAGGTGCTTCAGTAGTGCCAAAATTGGCGATCGATTGTGGTTGACCATCCTCGAAGACTACAAAGTTCTCGCGGCGCAGTCCCACGAGAGGCCGTCCGGCGTTGTTTGTAATCACCGTAGGCACCGAAACAAGTTTGGTATCCACGCGGACTACGTCGCCTTCGTCAACCTCTTCACTATTCTCAGACTTGCCGTTGGCGGGCGGGTTCTTGTTAGTAGACGGTTCTGAAGTCTCGCCTACTCGGCGCGGACGTTGTTTGAGTTGATCCTGACCCTGGATGGGGAATACTAGAAGGCTCGCCGACAACAGCCCGGCAAGAGATATTACGAAAGAGGTTTGTCTGAGAAAGGCCCTCATGGCTAAGCTTTCGTGGATTGTCAGGGAGACTTGGATTGTTGGCTAAACTATAGCCGGAAATTCAAGAGGAGCAAAACCGGGAACGGCAAACAACGCAAACCTGTCAGTACACCAGTCGGGTGGCCGGTGGGCCGATCATTGCCGATTGTCGATTGTGGATCTCCGATTGGCTTCCTTAGCTACGCGCCAATTGGCACTCGCCAATCGCCAATCGGCAATTGCACGACCTCCAGCCCGCGTTCTTGACACTCTTTGGCGCATTACTTAGGATGGCAACTCCGACGCGCTGAGTCGCATACGAATTGGTTCTTTTAAAATCGGGCACGTATGTCAATGGTAGACGGCTTCCCTTACAAGGAAGAGGTTGGGGGTTCGAGTCCCTCCGCGCCCACCAGACGGAAGGTGTTAGACGCTGGATGCTAGCTGCTCTGGGAATGCATTCGTGCTAGCATCTGCCATCTAGCATCTGTTTTATCGCGGAGTCGTAGTTCAGTTGGTTAGAACGCCGGCCTGTCACGTCGGAGGTCGCGGGTTCGAGTCCCGTCGGCTCCGCCAGTTCGAAAAGTTAGCGCCACTTCGGTGGCGCTAATTTTTTTGCTTGGAGGGATTTGGCAGACAAACCACGCCGATTTGGATATGATTGGCCCTCCTCGAACCGAAAGACAAATTTCTATGAAGTCCTCCGCCCTCCAGGTAAGCTTTTGGGTCCTTTTTATCTTCTGTAACACTGTCCAATCGCAAACCCAAACCAAGCCCGCTAAGAAAGAACCTGCTTCCAGCATCAGTGGCAGGGTAACAATGAAGGGCAAAGGAGCTCCGGGAATCATTGTCGGCTTGCGCGCAGCTGATGATTTCAATCGGCAGACCTCAGTCAGTAAATCAACCACGGATCACGAGGGGATCTATCGCCTCACAAATGTGCCGCCGGGAACTTATCAAGTAATACCCTACGCGCCGACTTTCGTTGTCTCAGGTGACCGCGGTAGAACTCTGATAATTGGCGCCGGCGAAACTGTGGAAGGAATTGACTTCACCCTCACCCGTGGTGGGGTAATCACGGGTAGGGCCACAGATTCCGAGGGCCGTCCTTTGATCGAGGAACAAATTACTCTATTGCCGGTGGAGGGGAACAACCAGGACGCGCAGTCTTACATTCGGCACCTGAACACGATGACGGACGACCGTGGCATCTATAGGATTTTTGGCGTTGCACAAGGTAACTACAGGGTCAGGTTGGGGCGGGGTGACGATGGTTTCGTGGGCGCAGGACCAAGGACGTCCCCGTATAAACAAACCTTCCATCCGGCGGTGACCGAAATTTCCCAAGCGGCTGTAATCGCAGTTTCAGAAGGAAGCGAGGCGACGAACATCGATATTACTGTAGGCCGCACCCTTGCTACATTCACTGCCAGCGGTCGAATTGTTGACGGCGCAAACGGGAAACCGTTACCGAACATGAGATACGGAGTGCAAATGTTCGGTACAGACCAAGGCTCTTCTTTTGTGAACGAAGGCTTCGTGGCTAACGGCCAGGGTGAGTTTAAACTAGAGAATTTAACCCCGGGGAAATATGCGTTTTTCATTGTGCCCCAGGCAGACAACGGGATGCGCGCCGACCCGGTGTCGTTTGATTTAATCGATCAGGATGTAACCGGCTTGCTACTAAAGACCTCACCGGGAGCAAGCGTGTCAGGGGTAGTTCTTTTGGAAGGTACTGATGACAAGACCTTAATCGCACGGCTCAGTCAAGTGCTGATTCACGCTCAGGTTGCACGGGAGGGCCCAAGCGACATTTGGCACCGGCCTGTTACCACTAGCCACGACGGCTCCTTTCGGATAGGAGGGTTGCGAGGCGGAACTGCTCAGTTTTCGCTTAACTCAATCGGCGGAGGTCCGCCTAGAGGGTTCACTCTCATACGTGTCGAACGTGACGGAATTGTTCAACCTCGTGGCTTAGAGATTAAAGAGGGTGAGGAAGTCACCGGCGTACGACTAGTCGTAGCTTATGGCAACGGAACTATTCGCGGCTTGGTCAAGTTAGAAAATGGCGAATTACCACTGACTGCTCAATTCGCCGTTTGGCTTAGCAACGCCGGAGACGACACGCTCAGCGTCCAAAGAACATCCCTATCTCCACCAGTAGATTCGCGCGGCCATTTTCTTTTCGAGGGGCTGGCGCCAGGCCTTTATGAAGTGCATGCCGGCATGTACACACCAGGTTCACGCACCAGACCGCCTTCAGCAAGGCGGCAAGTAAATGTTGCTGACGGCGTTGTAACTGAAGTGACCCTTACCTTGACTCTCGAGCCTAATCCCAACCTGGGTAATCCTTAGGACAGTATGCTTCGGATATTGATTTGCACGATGATATCTATTGACCATACTCGCTACACTGCAATCGTCGTTGCGCTGCTGCTGACGTCCTTTTCAGCGCTCGGGCAAAGCCAACGTTCCTCTTTGGGAGACGAGGCACCCGAAGCCGCAACGACCGGTTCGATCACCGGGAAAGTGATTAGCGAGAACGGTCAACCCCTTCCCAATGCGACGGTTTCTATTCGCGCTTACGGCCTGGAGGGAGCGCCCCGAACCACAAGCACCGACCGCGAGGGAACTTTTCAGGTTAGTGGTTTGGATCGTGTGGCTTATCAAATCTTTGCTGCGGCCCCCGCCTACACAACACAGCCTCGCGACCCGGATAGTACGCAGGCCCCGTACTACCGAGTTGGAGATTCGGTGACACTGGTGCTTTTGAAAGGTGGCGTTATCACGGGGGTCGTAACAACGTCCGCAGACGAGCCCGTCGTCGGGATCCGAGTGCGGGCACAAATGATTCGCGACGGCAACGGTCAACCGTCACGCTATGGAGCAATATTTAGAGTAGGCAGCACTGACGATCGTGGCGTCTACCGAATCTATGGGCTACCTATCGGAACATATCTCGTGATGGCAGGCGGAGCTGACGGTTTTTCGAGTTCAGCCGTAAACCCATATGTCACGGATTCGCCTACTTATGCACCAGCTTCAGCGCGCGACACTGCCGCTGAAATCAATGTGCGGGCAGGTGAAGAAATCGCCAATGTGGACATTCGTTATCGCGGAGCGATAGGGTACATGGTCAGCGGAATTGCCATTGGCCCGCAATCTGCTGAGAGGGTAAGTTCCAGCATTACCTTGAGTTCAAGCCTTGGTGGGGAATCTCAATGGAGCATTTCATCGTTCCAATCTCCCGGTCGCCCGGGGTTTGTGTTCTATGGAATCCCCGACGGAGACTACTACGTTACTGCTCAATCCTATTTTCCAAGTGGAGAACGGACTCTCTCGGAGCCGCAGCGTATCAAGGTTCGAGGGGCGGACATCACTGGCCTGGAACTGACTACGAAATCGCTTGCAGTCGTTTCGGGCCGCGTGGTGCTGGAAGATTCGAAAGCGCCTGACTGCAAGGGCAAGCGGCGCCCGCTGTTTACCGAGACCCTTATTTCCGCCTGGCACAATGAGAAGAATAAGGCCAAAGACCAGCCACAATTCATCTGGTCGCTCGGCGCACCCTCATCTCCGGACAAGCAGGGTGATTTCTCACTGCGCAATCTGGCGTCCGGTCAGTACCATTTCATCCCACGATTTTCAGCGAAGTACTGGTATCTTCATTCCATCTCTTTGCAATCAGCGGCAGCGGCTGCGCCAAAACCAACAGCAGCAAATCGAGAAGTCGACGCGGCTCGGAATTGGACCACATTGAAACCAGGCGATCGACTTTCGGGATTAGTTATCAAGCTGTCTGAAGGCGCAGCATCGCTGCAGGGAAAGATCACACTAAGCGAAGGTGACCAACTTCCGGCCAGGTTATATGTCTATTTGCTACCCGCCGAACGAGAAAACACTGACGACGTTTTGCGATTCTTCGCAGCACCCGTACTCTCAGACGGTAAGATCATGCTGAACAATCTGGCGCCGGGTCGTTATTGGATAGTGGCGCAACCCGCAACCGACATCGCTTTATCACCCTTGACCAAACTGCGCCTACCAGACGAAACAGAAACTCGCGCAAAGTTGCGGCGAGAGGCCGAAGCTTTAAAGACCGAGATCGAATTCAAGCCGTGCCAGAACGTAACGGATTACCAATTACCACTTAAGTCTTCTCTAACGGCGCCGTCGAAATAGGATTAGTTGAACTCTTACTTAGACCGAGTATCTAAACCTTCGACGGCTGATCCGCCAATCGTGGCTTCGCTTCAGAAGAACAATCCAGTTGGTCATTGAATCTCGCATCCGTCATGATTTCAGTCGCTGAAGCCATTCGAATCGTTGAAGCTCAAACAGCGATCCTCTCATCAGAGAGTGTGGCTTTAGCCGATGCTTGTCACCGCTTTCTTGCCGAGGACGTAATCGCCGATTCCGATCTCCCGCCTTTTGATCGTTCGCAGATGGATGGTTATGCGGTGCGCGCCGCCGACACTGAAAACGCCCCTGTGCGCTTGCAAATTGTGGGCGAAGCGGCCGCGGGCGACGGTTGGCATCAGGAAATGAAGGCCGGTGAGGCTGTCCGAATCATGACTGGCGCTCCTGTGCCCGCGGGAGCCGATAGCGTGCAACAGGTGGAGCTCACGCGTGACCTGAGTCCCGAACTAGTTGAGATTCAACGGGCGGTGCAGCCAGGGCGCTCGATCGTCACCCGAGGCAGCGAGGTTAAGCAGGGGGCGACTGTCTTAAAGGCTGGCGAACAAATCAACCCGGCGGTATTGGCGACGCTCGCATCATTTGGATATGCACACGTCAAGGTTGGACGACGCCCGCGGGTAGCGGTACTCGCAACCGGTAGCGAACTCGTGGCCGTCGACAAACAACCGGGCCGCGATCAGATCCGCGATTCGAACAACTATTCGATCGCCAGCTACGCCGAGCTTGCGGGCGCGCAGGTGGAACGCCTGCCACTTGCGGGAGACGATGTCGCGCTGCTCAAACGCCAGGTCAGCGCTGCCGCCAAACGATCTGATGTTGTAGTGACCTCGGGTGGTGTTTCAATGGGTGTTTATGATTTCACCAAGGCTGCGCTGCAAGACCTCAAGTGTGAAATCTTCTTCGAACGCGTCGCGCTCCGTCCGGGTAAGCCGACTGTTTTCGCACGCCTTCCCAACGGCACGCTCGTCTTTGGACTGCCCGGCAATCCCGTTTCAGTTTCCGTAACTTTCAATCTGTTCGCGCGCGCCGCAATTCTCCGGTTGCAGGGAGCTAAGCAGCCCCGGCTGATTGAGCAGTACGCGGTCCTCGCGCAGGATGTGAAAGGCGCTGAAGAGCGTGAGAGTTATTTGCCGGCCAGCCTGCGAACTGACACTGCCGGCCAGTTGATTGTGGAACCCCTGAAATGGGGAGGGTCGTCAGACTTCGTTGCTTTCACGCAGGCGACTGCGCTGTTGATTGTAGCTGCGGGCGTGCAAAAACAGGCGGCCGGAAGTATCGTAAAAGTTGTGAGTCTACCGCGCTAGGCTTTTATTCTCTTTCGCGCCCGTTGGCGACCTCGATTCCCAAAAAACGAAGCGTGGCCTCAAGGCCGCGAAAGAACTTGATCTTGTTGAGCAGGGGATTGAGCCACCCATTCGTGATGCAGTAGTGCATGTTGAAGGGCTTGGTGTGATGGACTTGATGGTGCGCCGGATCGAGCACAAGGCGGCTGCGTTGTAGCAAACGCACAAAACGGGATGGCGCCTCCTGATGGGCCCACTTGTGAAACTGATTGGTTAGCACAGTTGCGAGGCTCATCAAGGCGATGCAGAGGATCAGAAAGGCCAGCCAACTCGAATCTTCATAAAACCATAGCAAAGAAATACAAACCGCCAACACCGGCACCGCCAGGATGCAGACGTTGCCGACTGTGGTGACAAGATCGTGCGTGCAGATGTCGCGCGGATAAAGATGATGGAGGCGAAACGGCTTAACCAGACTCTGTCCAATGATCGGCGTATCTTCAGAAAAATAAGTGTCGGCGGTCCAGTGAACCAGACCTGAAACTAAATCGCCCAGGATAAGGCTCAACGGAATTGCCAGAAGCGCCAACCACAGCAATTCCAGCTCGTGCAGTTGACTGAGGGAAAAGTAAAGACTGCCAACCAACATCACGGGAAAAAGGAATGTAGTTGAATGTTCGAGGAACGCGTGAAACGGAGTGGAATGCTCTTCCACACCGCTATAACCTGCCGCGAGCAAAGCTGCCTGCCGCGCTGCTGGATCAGCAACCGCGGGCGCTGGAGCCGCCGTTCGCTTTGCGGGAATAGGTAACTCGCGTTCCTGTTCAAATGCCAGCGAACCTGTATTTCTCATGAAGGTCGACACGAGTCTCGATTCCCTATCCCTTATGATTGATTTATACGAGGACTTCTGGTGACTGGATTTTCCGAGTCAGATTATTCTGATATGCTGCGAAAAAGGCAAGTGAATAAGTTCCATGGATTGCGGCTGCCGATGAGCCAAGTGTCGCAGTTTATACTAGACATGCGGGCTCTGCTCAAACGTGAGGAACTGTTTTCGATTCGGCTTTGCCGCGGGATGTGAGGCGCCGGCTCTGCCGCGCCGTTCAGTTGGCTCTTATTCTTGGGCTCTGCCCTGGTGAGGAAGTAAGGACGGGAACCCCAATGAGGGCGTAGCCCAGAGTCTAAGGAAGTCCGTTTCCGGCGGGCAGAGCCCGCGCCTCACATCCGGCGGCAAAGCCGAAACAAAGGGGCCATGACTAAGGCGAACGCATCTCTCGCGATCCAAGATGAAAGAGCTTTCTCACCTCGACTCTGAAGGTCGAATGAAAATGGTCGACACGAGCGACAAGGCGAGCACCACTCGCCGCGCCGTTGCTTCGGCCCGCGTGCTGATGACCGCGGATACACTAGCCGCGTTGCGCGAACAGCGCTCGCCTAAAGGCGATCCGCTTGAAGCTGCGCGTCTCGCCGGGATCATGGCTGCCAAGAAAACGGCGGAGCTGATTCCTCTCTGTCATCCTTTACCACTTACGCACATTGAAGTTCGTGCCGAGTTAACCAATGATGGCGTCTACCTTGAGGCCGAAGCAGCGACAAATGCGCAGACGGGTGTCGAGATGGAAGCACTTACGGCAGTTTCAGTCGCAGCGTTGACGGTCTACGATATGTGCAAAGCCCTCGAAAAGGGGATCACAATTACGGATATCCGGCTGGAGCGAAAACAGGGCGGTAAGTCTGGTGACTACGAAAGATCGCGTTAGCTAGCTCGCTGAACGTATCCGAGTGGAACCTCGGCCCTTTCTTTAGCGTTTACGAATGCGAGCGGCCGGCGTCAAAGCAACGAGTTAGAAAGCGGGTCGTATTCGGAGAATTGAAAATGAAAGTAAGACTCTCCAGTGATGCAAGACCCCAGGCCATGACCCTTTTGGTGGCGGCAGCGCTATCCATCCTTCTCTGGTTCATTCCCTTCGCGGAAATCCTGACATACCCCTTTCGACTTTTCGTCACCTTCATTCATGAGGGTGGACACGCGATCGCGGCTTTGCTTACCGGAAATTCGGTGGGCAGCCTTAGTGTGGCGCTCAATGCGAGCGGTGAAACCTACACAACGAAAGGTGGGTTGATCTCGCAGACGCTGGTAGCCAGCTCGGGTTATCTCGGATCGATGGCCTACGGCGCGCTGTTGCTGGTACTGATTCGCAAGGCGATCGCCGCGCGCGTGGTGCTAATTGGTTCGGCGGTGATTGTTTTTGCGCTAACGATTATTTATGGCTTGCTCGCCCCCATTTTCACCTGGGGCGCGCTCTCGGGAGTTCCCTTCACATTAGTAGCGGGGACCTTGTTGTCGATCGGATTGATTGCCGTCGCCAGATTTGCAAGACCGCGTGTGGCAACTTTCTTTGTGAGCTTTCTGGCAGTGCAGTGTGTGTTGAATGCCTTGCTTGATCTAAAAACCGTCTTCTTCCTCTCTTCCCCGTTTGCGCCCGGGGCCCCAACCGATGCAGTTAATATGGCCAACGCCACCGGCATTCCGGCGCTATTCTGGGCAACGCTTTGGATCGTGATCTCGCTGGGAATACTTGCGTTGGCGATGAGGATTTATGTAGTTACTCGTGACTCTGCTTTGCGCTCAGAGTTTCCCATTCCTGACCTTCCAATCAGTCTGCTCCCCCACGATACGACAAACACCTTCAATGAACGTATGAAGGTCTAGGAGATTGGCGATTGCCAATTTCCGATTGCCAATTCGCAGTCAGGCTTGCACAAGAAGAAGCAGACACCCGGTACAGTACGGGAGCGACCGCGTTCAATTAAACTCGCTGATCAGCAAAGGTGATTCAACCGTCAGCACGAGTTGTCGCAAGCTTTACCAAACAAAGGGCCGCCAACGAAAACTCGTTTGCGGCCCGATTGCTTTGCTGCGATCGTCTTAGTAATGCGATCTAGAACTTATAGCGATAGCGAACTGTGATCCCGCGGCCGGCGCCGTCTATTCCCCAACTGATTCCGCGATAGAACCTGTCACCGATGTTCTCGAAATCGACAAACACTTCCGAGTGATCATCGATCTGATACGCGCCCCGAACACCAATCAGTCCGTAGCTGGCGACTGAGGTGTAGAGCGGAACGAGCGTGTCGTTGTTCGCGACGAACACGCCGTTGATAGTCGCGCCAAGGGGCAACAGGCGATTTTGCACTTGTGCGAGCGTCTCGCCGGTGGGCACAAGGATGCCGCCGGAAGAACCACAGCCGCCACCGCCCGGTGTGGTAAGTCCGCGGACGCACGCTCCTCTTCTGAAGAAGTTTTGAATGTTGGTCCGCGATCGCGCCGCTCCGGTGCGCCTGTCACCAAGGTCGAGTGACGAGAGCCGGTTTTGTTGGGCAGCCAGGGTTGAATATCCTTCAATATAGAACCGCGAGCGCGGCTGGTAACGTAAGCTAAGAAACGTGGTCGCGGGTGGTACCCCGCCTTCGATGTTTGGCGGCAGTCCATTCAGGAGACTGTGAGCTCGAATGTAAGTGAAGTTGGCATTTGCCGTTAATTGTTTAGTGAGTACCGCTTCGGCATTGGCCTCGACGCCGTTGAAACGCGCGTCGTCGTAGTTCACACGCACCAAAACCGGTGTCGTAGGTGCGATGCCAACAGAAACCCAACCTCGAAGCGGATCTTGAAAAGTTATCGGTTCGCTGCCCAGAAAAGTGCCGACCGCACCGGGAGGTAGGATCAGTGCCTGATCGAAGTAAACGTCATTCAGCTTGTTAGTGAAGCCCGTGATCTCAGCTGAGAATCGTGAACTCTTGTAGCGTAACGTTAGATCGAAACTGTCGCTGATTTCCGGACGCAGCGGGGCTACCGGGATTCCAGTCGAAACAGCATCGCCTCCTGCTGTCGTGCCAATGAAGCCACCACGACTGGCCGCGGTCTGCGAATCAACCTCAAAACCTGTACCGACCAACCCGAGTATTCCCAGGTCGGTTGTGTTTGGTGCGCGAAAACCGCGTGTGTATTTACCGGCGATGTCGAACCCGTACCCGAGATGCACGACCGCACCGATTCGTCCGGAGAAGGCTCCGAAGTGTGCGCTATCGTCGGGAAACAGGGGGCGGCCATTGGAATCAATCGGCGCGTTCGCAGCTCGAGAATCATAAGACGCCGCGCTGTAACGTAAGGCGCCACTGATACGCAGGCGATCGGGAATCGCCGTGAAAACGTTCTGCGCAAAGAGGCCGTAGGCAAGATACTCAGCGCCGTTAGGAATGCGCGGGCGTGAAGGAGTAGCAATGCGTGTCACCGGATCAAGCGTATATGCCGGCGCACTGATGTGATCCCTGTAGACATCCGCTCCGAACAAAATCGTGTTGCGTTCACCCAGCCGCTTATCGACGAGGAAGTTGAACCCCAGCACGTTCGTACGCTCGCGCTGACTGGTAATCGCTCCGGTCGGATTACCCTGACCGCCCTGGTTGACGCGCTCTTCTCGTTGGCCATTGAAAGAAAAAGTGAACGAAGCACTATCGAAGGGCCCGAGGTGCTGTCTGAAGAGGCGAGCGTAGAACAAGTCAGTCATCAAGTTGCGCAAGTCGGCGATTAGATTGCCATCACCGCCCAACAATTGGTCATAACGGCGGCCACCGTCCTGTTGATTGCGCGCATAGCTAAAGATCAATTGTGTGTTTTCGTTGAGCGTGAGGTGGGCTCGTAGCAAGCCCCCGTATTGTGTGAAAGCCGTATCAGGCAAGCGCTCGCCAAAAAAGTCAGAGGGCACGCCGAGAAATCTAAGCGTTGCGCCATGCGAGTCAAGCCCATTGGCGGGACGCAATCGATTGATGCGCCGCCCGTTCAAGTTCAAAAGGAACCCATAATTCCGCGTGCCGTAAGTGAAGCGAGCATTTCCGCCGAAGCCATTGGTCGGCGACGAATAGAAGAGATTAGTGGTGCCGTGAAATTCCGGTTCGGAACCGCCGTACACCGGTGAATGGGAGATAAAGTTCACCACGCCACCGAGAACGTCGGACCCGTACTGCGAGCTTGCGGGGCCGCGAACAATTTCAACCGTCTCGAGCGCGGATGGTTCAATCAAACTAAAAAAAGTACCGATGCCGCCACGCTGTGCACTGGTCGTATAACGCACGCCGTCAACATAGACGGCAACATTCCGGCCCGTAAGTCCGCGCACAAAAACTGCGCTGAGCGAAGGGCTCGTGCGTTGGAGACTGACTCCAGGTTCTTCATCGACAACCTGGGCGACGACTTCGGGGGCACGCTCGATGATTTGGCGCTCGGGAATGACATTAACGCGGGAGTCAATGCTTCTCGCATCAACTACCTGCCCAGCCTCTGCGGTCACGGTTACTTCTTCTTTAACTTGATTGACTAGCAGCGATACTGCGACTTCACTGGTAGTGTTAGCGCTAACGGCAACAGCTTTACGAAACTCACTGAACCCGGCGCTAAGGACTTTCACCTCGTAGTAACCCGGCGTCACATTCTCAATCGTAAACCCGCCATTCGCATCGGAAGTCGTGGTCGCCACGACCGCGCGCTGCTGGTGCACCAGCGAAACTTCAGCACCGCTGACGTTCGCGCCGCCTTGATCCCTGACCGTGCCGGCGACCTTACCAGTGGCCGCGTCCTGTGCCACGGCTAACATTGCACTTGCCAATACACACAATAGACACAGGGACGCGACCGCAGTGGCGCGCAAGACTCTCCAGCCAATCAAAATCCTCTGGTTCATGTATTTTTTAATGCCCGTCAGACCTCTTAGCCGGGCAATACTCCTGGACAGTCGAGCTGAGAAATTCTCGTTGTGAGTCTGGTTGAAGTGGCGACACGGCCGCAGTCCGTGTCACCACCTGCACCCGCAACCCTACACCTTGCTTCCCTGCGGGATTTCTATGGGAACAGAGCTAAGGGGCGAGCGAAGGGTACACGGGGCATTGAACTACTACTAGACTTCGTAGTTCCCCGTTTCAATGCGTTTTCCGCTGTGTCTGTTTAACTTAGAAGATGAACGGACTCTTCAATCAGGAGATGAACGGAAGCAAGCACATGAGGTTCATTGGCAGCGAGGGCGGCAACCAAAATCGTGAGGACGATCGGGATCCACAAAGGCATTCGCGAAATCAAGGCGCGGCCTGGCTGGGTTCGCTGATAATCGGCAAGCTGCATTAGCCGGCGCACACGAGCTTTAACTCCGCTCGCTTCTTC
>JBAPXA010000136.1:0-1523 GCA_049283975.1 Pyrinomonadaceae bacterium
ACCAAGACCGCTAACGAGGTAGCTGGCATCGGCGTCGAACGTCTTACGGGTGGAAACATCAAACGGAGTTTGGAAGTTGGTTAAGAAGTTCTGCGTACCTGGGGCGCAACCATGCAGAGTGGATTCGGAGGCACTGCTGGCGGTGCTGCACAGATAACGGATGGTGTTCGGAATGCCGTAGGAACCGAGCTTCTCGTTCAAGAAGGTGCGACCAGCACGGAGGTTAACCACGAACTTGCTGGTCGGGGTCCAAACAGCCGAACCACCGATGTTGTTGGAGTTCTGACGTCCACCCTGCTGGCCGAGGAATGCCGGTCCACGCAGTGTCTGGCCACCAATATCGGCCTGCTGCGGGGCTGCGGTGGTCTCAGTGAAAGCGGGGAGAGCACCTTCATCAGAAATCGGGGCCCAGATGAAGCGACCCGTCAAGCGCAGCTTGTCAGTCGGTGCGCCATCAAGACGAATTTCCGAGTAGTGGGCAGTACGCCTGAATTTATACGTCAACGTCTCCGAGATCGTACGCGCGCGCGGATCCGAGGAGATGTAATCCAGGGTGCGATCGGTGCGGGTGAACTGGGGAGTGAAGCTGGCGAAGAACCAGAAACGATCCTTCACGATTGGGCCACCGAGGTTACCGGTCGGGAAATAATCGAACCCGCCGTCTTTGCGTGGCTGAATGTATTCCGGAATGTCGACGAAGGTGGCAGGAACTGCAGTAGCGCTGCCGGTGCGGAAGTTTCGCAGGAACTTGGAGGGCTGACCTTGCCAGCTACCTGGACGAAACTGCGAACCGAATTCACCATGCCACTCGTTACCACCGCCCTTGGTCACGACGTTGATCACGCCACCGGTCGCGCCGCCGAATTCGGCTTCGAAACCTGAGCTCTTGATCTGCACTTCCTGAACCAATTGGAAGGGCAGGTTGTCATTCTGTCGCAGCACTCCCATGCGGAAGTGGGTAACTTCCTGACCGTCGATGATGAACGTGTTCTCAGAACCGGAAGCACCGTCCACCTGGTAGCCACCATTGAGCGGCTCGGGACGGGTCGACGGAGCAATCTTCAGCAAGCTGTTGAAGTTGGTACCTTTGGGGAGCAACTCAGCAGTTCTCGCTGTGATGTTCGTCTGAATCTTATTGTCTGTGGGGTCGATCGTCACCTCGTTAGCGGTCGTGACATCTACTGATGTTGCGACGCCACCCGCCTGCAGCGAAATGGCAACGGGAGTGGTCTTACCAAGCACAACTTCAACGTTGCTGCTGGTCGAACCTCCGAAGCCCGAAGTCGCCGCGGTCATCACCGTGTACACACCGGGCGGAACTTGCTGGAGTCTAAAAAATCCTGCGTCGTCCGTGGTCACCGTGCGTGAATAACCGGTGCCGGTAGCTGTCACGGACACACCTGGCACTACAGCGCCCGAGGGATCCTTGACCGTGCCTTCAATGGTACCTGTCGTTTCCTGACCGAAACTGATTCCGGTTAGGCCTAAGACAAGTACCAATGTAAAGAGCACAAGCTTAAAAG
>JBAPXA010000137.1:0-3513 GCA_049283975.1 Pyrinomonadaceae bacterium
AAATATGTGCTTGGAAGATTTAGGGTGCTTGGCACATTGGAGATGCGAGGTGCGCTGAGGAGAAACAGATCTCGCTCGCTTACATCGTTCCTGCCGATAGGTTCTGGTTGGAGCATGAGGGTAGCAATATAACGCTGGCCTTCAGCTGCGGCGCGCGATCAGCATTCAAGTTGAGCTGAAAAAATTACTTGAGAAGCACGCTATCGCGCCGTCAGCTGCAAGGCTTTGTTAGATTTCGCCCTCCCTGATAACGCCAACTAAACAAAGAGGCAACGCGGACGTCCGCGTCAATGAGCCGCGGAGCGGCGGTAGATAGTAGCCCCGGGTTACGCTCGCTGCGCTCGCTCACCCGGGGATCACGTCCCCCTTAATTACCGAGCCCGCGAAGCGGGCGGCAGAATATTGCGCCCCTTCAGGGCGCGGAATCTTATCTTACGAGGATCCAGGGGCGGCGTCCCAACACGTCGGGACTTGCCCCTGGCTAATATATTCCGCCGCTACGCGGCTGGTTGAGCAGCGCAAGCCAACCGCTGCGCTTCAGCTGCGCGCTCATTCAACCGCTTTTAAGAGACATGGTGACAGCGCGTCAGCTGCAAGCGCTTGTTCGGGGCAAGCGATTAGAAGGAAATTGGCTTCGCAACTCGCAACGCCACGTCCGTTAGCTCAATCATTTGTTGGCGAAACGATTCAACGTCCGGCTGATGTTCTTCGCTAGAACAAACGAAGTGATCGAGGCCCTCCAATTCACTTCGCGCCGCGCGGACATCCTCTAAGCTCAGATAGTCGCCTGAATGAGCGCCGCTATAAAGAACTTTGGCAAGAAGGACTGAAAACATTCCGCCATCTTTCTCAAGCTCGTTTCGCAAGAAGCCGACTTGGGCTAGATTGCCAATGTAACGGTGGAACAGAATTCCATTAGGGTGTGGGCAGGCGCGATGAAGGAGCCATTGGTCGAAAGCAAGAACCGTATTGAGATCTTCGCTTCGACATTCGAGACTCCCATCAGGCGATATAGACACGCTCGAACATGGCGGCGGTTCTTTGAGCCGTCCTGTTTCAAAGCAGTTGCAATAGACCGTGGCATCCAGTCCCATCACATCACGCAATCTTGCACCGAACGCTGGAGCTAACCGGCGGCGAGCGATAGCCGCACGAGCTGAACTGAAGGGAAGATTCGTGAGAGCCATGCTTTCGAGCCGTCCGGTTCAGCGACTTGTTAGGCCGCACCCGTTGCGCCCGGTCAAGTCATCAGTTTTACTTTCTATCTCGCAGGACTCCGGCATCGTAAACGACCTTACCACCGACGACTGTCAAAACGCTCTTGGTCGCGGGCAGGTCGTTCACGCGTACAGTGAAGATGTCTTGTGACAAAACTGCGAGGTCGGCCAACCTTCCCTTAGCGATTGTGCCTTTATCTTGCTCGGCAAGTTCGGCGAATGCCGACCCGCGTGTGTATGCTTCAACCGCTTGTTCGCGCGTAATACCTTCTGAAGGTCTGACCGGGTGAATGACGGCGAACATGATATTCAGATAAGGATTAAGTGGGCCGTCAGAACCAATGGCTATTGGAATACCTGCCTCGAGAAGTGAGCGCAAATGGAAAACCTGAGCGTCCGGGCCATAACGGCTATTGATTATTTCTATGAATGTGAAGTGAGTTGGATTCTGCACTACAACCACACCCAGCCGGCGAGCGCGGGCGACTAAATCTCCCGCCACGCTGTCTCCGTGCTCAATTCTCACGCGCATCTTTTTCCAGTCAATCTTTGGGCTCACCCCTTCCATAATGTTGAAGAGAACTTCGACCGGTTTGTCGCCCGCGCAATGAACAAGAAGTTGGTCTTTGCGCGCCAATGACTCTCGCACCATTGAAGCTATTTCTTTCTCAGAAAAATTGAGTCGGCCTGACCAGCCTGCGCGATCACGGTAAGGCGCACGCAACGCCGCCCCTCGCTCCAGAGGTGTCCCGTCAAGAATCCATTTTATGCCGCTGACGGTGACCAGTGGCTGCGAACGCGAGTAGTTCGGAAGGTTACGGCCCTCTGTCAAATCGCGCCCCCTAACGCCGGTCATGGGGAAGCGGATAACACGCAATCGAATTGGCACCCTCGCCTTTCCCCATAGCCGGACATAACGGTCCGCCGGTAGAAACGACATATTTTGTACGGAGGTTATTCCGTAACGAACCGCTTCATCCGCGAACGAGCGCATACTCTTGATTGCATCTTCATCGGAAACAGTGCTGGCGAGGCGGCGACCCGACCGCCAATCGGCATACTCAAAAGACTTGCCGGTTATTCGGTTTGATCCTAATACGCGCTCAAAGTAGCCTCCCATCGGGTCGAGTTCTTCATCGGTGATGCCCAGGACGGGCATGGCTTTTGAATTGACGATATATCCGTGACCGTAATATGCCCTGAGGAACACGGGATGATCGGGCGCAACACGATCAAGGGTGAAGCGCGTAGCAATTGGCTCGGCCACTACGTCCAACCCGATTGAGCCAAATATCCACGTTCCTTTCGGCGTTTGCTTCACGGCATTGCCGAGCGCGTCGAGCACTTCCCGCCAACTAGGCTCCATACTTTTGAATTGTAGGTGGTAGGCGGGCGGATCTGGGGTGTGGTGATAATGAGCATCGTTGATGCCGGGAATGACAACTCGACCTTGCAGATCAATACGCCGGGTTTTCGGGCCAGCTAGAGCGCCGATCTCCTCTGTTATGCCGACCGCAATAATTCGCGCGTCGCGAATAGCAATGGCCTGCGCGTAAGGATGTGCAGGATCGGCGGTGAAGACTTTGCCGTTTAGCAGGAGCAGGTCTGCTGGGGCTTGCTGCCCAAAAACAGAAAGAGAAAGCGCTGCTCCAAGAAACAAAGTTGATAAAAATTTCCCCACCGTTCGCTGCTCCTTGCGGAAACCTGTCTGCGTCCGAACGCTGCGGCCTAACGCTGGCCTTCAGCTGCGGCGCGCGATCAGGATTCAAGCTGAAGGAAAAAGATTACTTGAGAAGCACGCTATCGCGCAGTCAGCTGCAAGGCTTTGTTGGGCAGCGCCGCATCATGAATCCAGTTCTTCGTCTCTCCAAGTCGCCAAATCTTCAACTGGCCTTGGGAAACGCCCCTCCAACCATTCGGCGCACTTTGATGGTCCGAATTCGGAATCATCGCATTCGATCACCCAAGAAAGAAATTCGCGAGGGCCGCCATTCATGTATGGAGGCGGCGAGACAGGCTTGAATACCGTCGGCAACTGCTCGTCGAGCGAAACGTAATTGAGCACGTGCCCAAACTCTTGAACCACCCGCCAAGCGAGCTCATGATCGATGTCTATTCCAAATTTCACCCACCACATTCGGTCCTCGTCGGAGCCTTTGCCGATAGGCCCGATAACGGCAGGGACTTTTGTCAGAAAAGTTTCGAGTGCGGTGAAGTCCGGCATCACATTAGGAAGCTGCCCAACTATTCATTATCTAGCAAACGCTCAATAAGAACGCCTGACACGGTATTATGC